>JAAVYC010000061.1 GCA_022790905.1 Lachnospiraceae bacterium
AAACCGAATGGTGTTCTAGAGAGAAATGGACATACTGAGGCAACCGTGGATCTGATGAGACTTGCCGGATTAAAAGAATGCGGTCTCTGTTGTGAAATTATGCGTGAAGATGGGACTATGATGCGCCAGGAGGAATTGATTGAGATGGCAAAGGAGTATCACCTGACATTTATTACAATCAGAGCGCTTCAGGAGTATCGAAAAGTTCATGAGCAGTTAGTAAAGCAGATGGCAGCCGTTCACATGCCAACAAAATACGGAGATTTTCGCGCTTATGGATACGTAAACAGGTTAAACGGAGAGCATCATGTTGCCCTTGTAAAAGGGGAGATCGGTGATGGAGAAAATGTTCTTTGCCGTGTGCACTCTGAATGTCTGACAGGGGATGTCTTTGGTTCCGCGAGATGTGATTGTGGGGATCAGTTCGCTAGGGCAATGGAAGAAATTGAAAAAGAGGGAAGAGGAATCTTGCTCTATCTGCGCCAGGAAGGAAGAGGAATTGGGTTAATCAATAAGTTAAAGACGTATGAGCTTCAGGAACAGGGCATGGATACTGTGGAAGCAAACCTTGCTCTTGGCTTTGAGGAGGATGAGAGAGAATACTATATCGGAGCGCAGATCTTAAGAGATCTGGGAGTAAAATCGTTACGGCTTTTGACAAATAATCCTTTAAAAATTGAGGGATTAGAGGATTTTGGGCTGGAAATTAAAGAACGCGTGTCAATCCAGATTGCTGCGACACCTTATGACAAATTTTATCTTTTTACAAAAAAGAATAAGATGGGACATATTCTGGATTACAAATAAGTCAAATACCCCGCAGTAAACGGGTGAGGTATGACCCTCGCGGCATTCGCCAAATGTCCGTGTGAGCACGGCTGACCGGCTTATTGCTCGCGGGAATAAAAATCAAAGAAAAGAGGAGAAAACAATGAACGTATTTGAAGGAAAAGTAGTAGCAGAGGGAATGAAAATTGGTATGGTTGCATCTAGATTTAATGAATTTATCGTGAGCAAACTCGTATCGGGCGCAGAAGATGCATTGCTGCGTCATAATGTAAAAGCAGAAGATATTGATTTGATGTGGGTACCTGGATCGTTTGAGATTCCGTTAATTGCATCGAAGATGGCAAAAAGCGGAAAATACGATGCTGTTATCGCATTAGGAGCAGTCATTCGCGGTTCAACAACACATTACGATTATGTGTGCAGCGAAGTTTCTAAGGGAATTGCAAATGTTTCTCTCAACTCTGACATTCCAGTTATGTTTGGTGTTATCACGACAGAGAACATTGAACAGGCGATTGAGCGTGCTGGAACAAAGGCTGGAAATAAGGGTTATGATTGTGCAATGGGCGCGATCGAGATGGTCAATTTGATTCGAAATATCGAAAAGTAAAATTTTTGTAAAAATTGTAAAATATTTCTGGAAATGTAGACTTTTTAAAATTATATAGTATAATGAGCCCGTATGAGATAGAAGAGAGAAAAAGAAAGAGAGGTTCATTATGAGTAGAAACCTATTGACGTTAACAATTGGAAAACAGAAAAGTATTGCATTGATCGCACACGATGCAAAGAAAGCAGATTTAATGGAGTGGTGCGAGGAGCACAAGGACATATTGAGTAAACATTTTTTATGTGGGACGGGAACGACAGCCCGCATGATTACAGATAAAACGGGACTTCCGGTAAAAGGATATAACAGTGGTCCGCTTGGCGGAGATCAGCAGGTCGGCGCTAAGATTGTAGAGGGAAGAATTGACTTTGTCATCTTTTTCTCCGATCCGCTGACTGCAGCGCCTCATGACCCGGATGTCAAAGCGCTTCTTAGAATTGCGCAGGTATATGATATTCCGATTGCGAATAACCGTGCGACGGCAGACTTTTTGATTACATCATCGTTAATGAATGAGGAGTATGATCACGATGTGATCGATTTTCAGAGAAATGTCGCAGAGCGTGCGAATACATTATAAAGGTGAAAGACAGCGTGAAAAAGCAAACATACTTTTTACACTGTCTTTTATCTTATGAGAAATACTTTGTTGCATTAATATGTAAAAATAAAAGAAATCGGGAGGAATAAAATGCAGGTTCAATTGGGAAGTTTCTTCTGTTGGCGTATGAAAAAGTTAGCAGTGTTTGCGCTGTGCATGGGTTGCGGCGTGGCGGGAATGCTCTTTGCAGATCGCGATACATTGAGCGGAGCATGTCTGATTTGGGGATTGGCGGCATATGAAATCATAGTCTCTTTGCCTTGCGTAAAAAATACTTGCTGTGGAGCTTATGTATGGGAGAACGGAGACGAGATTCACATCAGATACGAGCCGAAAGGAATTTGGCAGAGATTGTTTTTTGCGCGGAAAAAGGAGTATGTGATATCGCGGAAGAAGATCCGGGAAGTGCTTTTGAAAGAAATTCGATACGGTGGTAAATGGCTGGATGTAATTGGATATCGGTTGACAGTGAAAGAGAGCAGGACTTACGCGTTTGACTCTGTGCTGTTGACGGACGAAGGGATTGCGGAAAAAAGCGGCTGGGAAAAATTTCGAGATTTCGTTATAATACAAGGTTCCCCGGGCAGAATCGAAAGTCTGCCCGGAGAAATGTTGTAAATCCATCATTTTGAAAATACTTAAAAAAATGATATTAAGAAAGAGCTTCCCATCTTCCACTGGCGCCGCATGGGAGAACGAGGCCGTTAGAAGAGACAGGAAGACCAATCTCATCTGAATTTACGGTTCCATGAAAAGCTTTTAATTCTGTGCTCAGCAGATAAGTGAGAACGGCGGGCTGTAATCCTGTGGTATAGGAATTAATTAAGAAAAACAGTGGTTGTTCGGAGAGCAACTGAGCGCATAATTTTATCAGAGGATGAATGGAAGCTTCGATTTTCCAGATTTCCCCCTTTGGGCCTCTCCCATAGGAAGGAGGATCCATAATAATTGCATCGTAATGATTGCCGCGTCGAATCTCACGCTCCACAAATTTTACACAGTCGTCTACGAGCCAGCGAATCGGCGCATCTTTTAGTCCGCTGGCATTGGCATTTTCTTTCGCCCAGGTAACCATTCCCTTTGAGGCATCCACATGGGTGACACTTGCACCGGCAGCGGCAGCCGCCAGAGTAGCGCCTCCGGTATAGGCGAAAAGATTCAATACTTTGACCGGACGTTTAGCGGTCCTGATTTTATCAGAAAACCAATCCCAGTTCACGGCTTGTTCTGGAAAGAGTCCCGTATGTTTAAAATGAAAAGGCTTTAAATGGAAGGTCAGATTTTTGTAATGCAAGTCCCATTGTTCGGGCAAGTCGAAAAATTCCCATTCTCCTCCGCCCTTTGTACTGCGGTGGTAATGTCCATTTTTTTTGCGCCATCCCTTGTTTTTTTTCGGTGTATCCCAAATCACTTGAGGGTCGGGGCGCACTAAAATATAATTTCCCCAACGCTCCAATTTTTCTCCGTTTGAGCAATCGATCACTTCGTATTCTTTCCAGTTATCTGCTAGCCACATGGTAATTCCTTTCCAAAATGAGTTGTATTTGTGAGAGTTTCTTCTATAATATATATGTCTTTATTTTTTGCAAATTATTTAACGTGTTTGGTGCACAGATTCGCTGCGTTGTATCCTTTTTTACTATATACAAAATTCTTAAAAATAGCAATGTAAACATTGTTTCAATCTGCTTTGGCTGTGGTGCCACACTGCTTTTATGACAATTAAAAGAAAAATATTAAATTTGTATGAAAAAAAATACAATATTTTCGAAAAACATCTTGCACAATCAAAAGATCTACTATATACTAAAAATTACTGTGACATTGATAGCGTAGAAGCGTGAGGTTGCTGTCATACGGCAGGTTTTTCCGTGGAGCGAATGTCAAGTTAGGAAACTGGCGACAAGTCACTGTACCATACATCGTCTACAAAGAAGAGAGTAGATACAACGTGTGAGAACCTTAGGACACACACGGGAGAGTGTACAGTCACCGCTTGTCGTACTGATATGAAGTGCGAAAAGGAGGCGACTTTTTTTATGGCAAGTCAAGTAATGAGAAT
>JAAVYC010000004.1 GCA_022790905.1 Lachnospiraceae bacterium
ATTTTTTTCTACTTGTATTTTTGTCACGTAGCCTGCACCATCCATCTCTAAAACGATCGTATCCAAATATTCCTGTAAATTTTTCTTTTGTGTTTCTTCTGTACTTTGCTCTTTCAAAAGAGGGCTGATCCGTTCTTCAAATTCTTTTTGTGTAAAAAATTGTACTTTCAGATAATCATCAGAAAGCACATCATTTTTGCTGTTCACACTTAGCAGATACGGCGTATTCTTATAAATTTGACTCCCATCTCTTGTCGTTCCTGCACTGACTTTATGAAACGATGGATTAATCACTTTTCCGTCAAAAGTCATAACCTGTCCATCTGTATCCTGCACGGCTTTTAACATTCTTTCATAAAATTCATAATATTTCTCCTGACCCCAGAGCTGTTCCATTTCTTCTTTAGAGAGTGCCTGTGGTTCCTCCTGTTTATTCTCTTTGCACCAGGAAAGCTGCGTAGACACAATGACTGCTTGCGCTTTTAAAGCCTCCTCCTCCACGGTAACTGGTACCTGTGAAGCCAGGATCCCTGCAATTTTACTATATTCCTCACTGCTCGCCACTGTAGAAGTCGGTTCTTTCTGAAAAAAATAAGTGATCAGATATGGGAGACAGATGACAATTAAAGCACAGGAAACCAGTATTTTAATTTTTTCCTTCAAATAGACCTCCTGACATTTGGTCAATCTTACCTTGTTTCATTATATGTAAAACTTTTCCTGTTATTACCAAACATTCGTTCTTGATTTTTCTCCTCATCTGTGCTATTTTTATATTAGAACATTTGTTTGTACAGGAGGATTCTCATGAATATTACTATGGATATGACGCTTCTCGAAAAGTTAACCATTCTCTCCGACGCCGCTAAATATGACGTTGCCTGCACTTCTAGCGGTATTGATCGTTCCGGAAATAAAAAGGATATCGGCAATTGTCTTGCGCCAGGCGTCTGCCATACCTTTTCTGCAGATGGACGCTGTGTCTCTTTGCTAAAAATTCTTTATACAAATGAATGTATTTTTAATTGTGCTTATTGTTTAAATAGCTGCAACAACGACATTCGAAGGGCTTCTTTTACACCGGATGAAATCTGTACCCTTACGATAGAGTTTTATCGCAGGAACTATATTGAAGGACTTTTTTTAAGTTCCGGTATCCTCATCAATCCAGATTATACAATGGAATTAATTTATCAGACCCTATATTTACTCCGTCATAAATATCATTTTAATGGCTATATCCACGTAAAAGCAATTCCCGGCGCGGATCCGCTTCTCATCGAAAAGACAGGATATCTCGCAGACCGCATGAGTATTAATCTGGAGCTTCCCACCGCGGACGGATTAAAAAAATTGGCCCCTTATAAATCTCGCCAAACCATTTTAAGACCCATGCGCCAAATTCAAAATGGAATTACGGAAAACAAACATGAATTGGCACTTTATCGTTCTGCTCCTAGGTTTGTCCCAGCAGGTCAAAGTACCCAGATGGTTATCGGCGCTACCCCTGAAAATGACTATCAGATTATGAGTGTTGCAGAGAATCTATACCAAAAGTTCTCGTTAAAGCGCGTTTTCTATTCTGCCTTTGTCAACGTCAACGCTGATTCCAATCTCCCCATGCTTCCAGGCGGTCCGCCTCTTTTACGGGAACACCGTCTCTATCAGGCAGATTGGCTGCTGCGCTATTATCATTTTCAGGTCTCAGAACTTTTAAGCGAGGAGAAACCAGATTTCAATATTTATCTTGATCCAAAATGTGATTGGGCGCTTCGCCATATGGAATATTTTCCGGTAGAAATTAATCGTGCGAATTATCGTACTCTTTTGCGTGTTCCAGGTATCGGATACAAATCGGCAGAACGGATTTTCAAAGCAAGGCGGCACGGTTCTTTAGATTTTAACGACTTAAAAAAAATAGGCGTTGTCTTAAAACGCGCTCTCTATTTTATTACCTGTTCTGGAAAAATGATGTATCCAACAAAATTGGATGCCGATTACATCCTGCGCAATCTGATGTCTGATCGAACTATGATACCAAAGAAACTACAAAATCAAGGATACGAACAGCTCTCGCTCTTTGACCTGAATCAACAAAATAATCATTAAATTTTAGGAGATTTTATGTATATATTTCTATGTGAGGATTCCCCAGAAGGCATTTTCACCGGAATCTATGATGCCTGGGATAGCCGGTACGGCCACAAAAATATTCATTTAAAAATAGAAAAAGAAATTGACAATTACGAATTATTTTCTACTTATCTTACAGTCATTCCAGATCCTGAAAAAAGTGAGAAGGTAGTTCGTACTCTGCAAAAGAAATTCGGAATGGAAGTCTGGTCCTCTCTTTATGAAGCGGTTATTTGCAATGGACAGCCTTTAAATCGGAAACATCAAATGGACAAAGCCGATGCTATTTATAAAACGATTGTTTTTGGACTCTCTCTGCCGGACGGGAGAAGACTCATGGATTACCTCGGTGAACCTTACATTCACCAAGTTTTCTTGCTCTCTCGCTCCTCGTTCAACGAAGCCCATCATCTACTCGGCTTTTTACGTTTTCAAGAATTGAAAAGTGGCGTACTTTTTGCCAGGATCCACCCAAAAAATGATATTTTATCTCTGCTTGCGGAACATTTCTGCGACAGACTTCCACAGGAAAATTTTATTATCTATGATGCGGAACATAACAAGGCTGCACTTCACAAAAAAGGAAGCACCTATGTACTCACAGATGCTTCCGATATCAATCCTTCTTTTATAAAAGATTATTCTTCTATGGAATTGGAATACCAACGCCTCTGGAAAAAATTTTTCGAGAGTATTGCCGTTGAAGCGCGTAAAAACCAAAATCTTCAAAATCAAAATATTTTAAAAAGATTCCAAAAAGATGTTGTGGAGTTCCAGTAACTTTTATAAATATTTTCTCATAATATTGCTAAGCCGCGCAAATTGTTCCAATGTCAACGCTTCACCTCGAATATTCGTATCAACACCGAGTTCCTCGAGAGCATTTGTAATGTTTTCCTTGGAAATCGGAATGTCTGAAGCATTGTTTAATCCGTTGACCAACGTCTTTCTTCGCTGATTGAAGGAGGCTCGAATGATGCGGAACATAAACTTTTCATCTTCCGCTCGTACTGGCGGCTTTGCGTGACGCACCAAACGTATCACCGCAGATCCAACATTCGGTTTTGGTATAAAACAATTTGGAGGAACATTTGCTACAATTTCTGGCTTTGCATAATATTGAACTGCCAAAGAAAGTGCCCCATAATCTTTAGTTCCAGGACCTACTTGCATTCTGTCTGCGACTTCCTTTTGTACCATCACTGTAATACTCTCAATTGGAACATCACTCTCAAAAAGTCCCATAATAATCGGCGTTGTAATATAATAAGGAAGATTCG
>JAAVYC010000062.1 GCA_022790905.1 Lachnospiraceae bacterium
ATGATCTTCCACATACAGCCAGTCACGAACATTCTTTCCATCTCCATACACAGGAAGATCTTTTCCCTGAAGCGCATTGTTAATAATCAAAGGAATCAACTTCTCCGGGAACTGATATGGACCGTAATTGTTAGAGCAGTTCGTAATATTTGCCGGAAACTGATAGGTATCCATATAAGATTTTACTAAAAAATCCGAAGAGGCCTTACTTGCCGAATATGGACTATGCGGATCATACGGGGTTGTCTCATAAAAGAACGTTCCATCATCCTCCAGGGAACCGTACACTTCGTCTGTGGATACATGCAGGAATTTCTTATCTTTTTTATAACTTCCATCCGGCAATTCCCATGCAGCTTTTGCCGCGTTCAACATCACAAGCGTTCCAAGTACATTCGTCTTTATAAACACATCTGGATTCTTGATGCTTCTATCCACATGACTCTCAGCCGCAAAATGGACCACTCTGTCAATCTCATTTTTTTCAAACAGTTCACTGATCGTCTCACTATCGCAAATATCCGCATGTACAAAAGTATAATTGTCTCTATTCTCAACACCTTTTAAGTTTTCAAGATTTCCAGCATAGGTCAATTTATCTACATTGATAATTCTAATATCGTTATCATATTTTTTAAACATATAATAAATGTAATTTGAACCGATAAATCCGGCTCCTCCTGTTACCAAATAGGTTCTCATTTTGATACCCTCCTCAGTTGTAGTAATAATATTGTAACATTTTCCTTTTCAACTTGCAATCTTTATATCATTCTGGCTTTTAGCCCTCGATCCGTTTCAGATCTTTATATTGTTTTCCTAAACATAAAATATGAAAATTCCCAGTAAAATCAAAAGGTTCCCACAGATCTTCTTTTTTGTAATTGGCTCTTTGAAAAATAAAAAACTCAAAAACATAATCAACAGATATCCCAGTGATTCTATCACGGGTCCATTTTTATATTCAATCTTATGATAGGCCAAAATCATCAAAATGGTAGAAACCACCATCATCCCATATCCTATAATGACATATGGATTGAGATATTCTTTTATCAAGTTCTCATGTTCTTTATTTGCACTTTTCTTTAAAAGAATCTGGGAGAAAGAAGAAACCACAACAGCCAGAATCATAAATAACCAGTACATCATATTATTCATCGCAATTTACTATCATTGTGCCCAAAATCACAACGATCACTCCCACTATATTTTTTAATGACACTTTTTCCTGAAAAAACAACACTGCCCACAACATAGACCAAAGAAGTGCAATGCTACGATTTGCATAAGCAACGGATAGATCTACCCGCTTTATCATCTGCTGCCAGAGAATTGCATAGATCCCTAGAATAAAAATTTCCAATCCATAACATAGGATAAATCCCAGAGAAAGAAATTCATAGTGCGATGCAAATTTAGCCACAACACCAGACAGCGTATACACACCGACAATAAGTTGCAACATAGCAATCCATAATATTCCACTTTTCTTCTTTTCACTCATCGCTCCAATAGTTCCTTTACTATTTTCTCTGACTCAGAAGCTATGATAAAATAGCCAAACCGAGTAGAGCTGTCCACAACTTCATGTTCTCCAACTTTTTCTATCTCACTCACATACTGCAATAATTCCGGATGTTTCTCTTTGACATCTTCATATATTTCTAAATCTTTTTTAGAAAATATAAAACGTATTCCCGCGCATCTCGGCTTTTGATTGGTTTTAATGGATGGCTTGTCCCCACAAGCTGTCTCAATCACCATTTTTGTAAAATCATATCCCGTAGACAATTCTACCAAATGGGAACCGATACAATCTCCTCCCATACGGGAACCGATCTCAATGATCCTGATCTCCCCATCTGCTGTGATTTTAAATTCTGAATGTGAGGCTCCGCTCTCAATTTTCAGCGCATCCAAAGCTTTGGGGATCTCTACTTGAATTTTATTCCTTATTGTTTCACTTATCGGCGCAGGCTCTAAATGCGCCGTTTCGATAAAATGTGGATACCCTGTCGTATATTTTTTCGTAATGGCAAGAAGATGATGGGCTCCCTGATAAGAAATCCCCTCACAGCTGTATTCTTCTCCATTGATATACTCCTCAATGATCGCACATTTTTCAAACGATTCTGCTGCTGCCGCCTTCACAGCTTGCGGGATCTCCTCCAATTGATTCACTTTTGTGATCCCACGGCTTCCGGAACGATCCGTCGGTTTCACAATCATCGGATAAGACAATTCCCTCACTGCCGCCGCATAATCATCCTCTATCGCCACTTTTACAAATCGCGGAACCGCAACACCGTACTCGATCAGAGCTTGCCTCATCGCATATTTATTGGTCGAGATCAAAATGCTTTCCTCCGAATTACAAGGCAGTCCTAAACGCACTGCTACATATTGCACCGTGATATTGGCCAAATCCGATGCACTCGTTACAATTGCGTCAGGTCTGATTTCTCTGCATTTTTCTAAAATCAAATCTTTTTCTATGATACTAATTGGATAAAAATAATCCGCCGTTCGCTCACCGATCGAACCATCTCGCCATGCGAACACATGCGTCTCATAGCCCATTTCTTTTGCTTTTAAAATCAATGGATTTTGAAAAGAATTTGCCCCGATAATTGCAATTTTTCTCATATCACACCTGAATCCTTTTTATAAAAATTCTCAATCTCTTCGATTACATATGCAATCTCCTCATCTCGCAGTGCATAATGCATTGGCAAGCGCATAATGCGTTCACTCTCTCTTGTTGTATAACGATCCTCACCATGAAATCTTCCATACTTCTTTCCTGCAGGTGCAGTATGTAATGGAATATAGTGAAAGACTGCCTGAATTCCTCTTTCTCTTAAGTATGAAATCAGTTTACTTCTCTCTTGCAGATTTTTTGCTTTGATATAAAACATATGTGCATTGTGTTTACACTCTTTTGGAATAAATGGGAATTCTATATAACCTTTTTCCTCCAAATCTCTCAATCCTTCTCTATACTGGCTCCAGATAGCAAGTCTCCTGTCATTGATTTCTTCCGCCTGCTCAAGCTGTGCATAGAGATACGCCGCATTTAGATCACTTGGGAGATAGGAAGAGCCCGCTTCCACCCAGGTATATTTGTCAATCTGTCCGCGGAAAAATTTACTCCTGTTCGTCCCTTTCTCCCTGATAATCTCAGCATTTTCAATATTTTCTTCATCCCGAATCAAAAGGGCTCCACCCTCGCCCATGCTGTAATTTTTCGTCTCA
>JAAVYC010000063.1 GCA_022790905.1 Lachnospiraceae bacterium
CAACCCCGCTTTAAATCCCAGTGTACGCAATGTATTTGTCGTTCCCGCATTTCCGCTTCCATGTTGGCGGATATCAATCTTCTGCGTCTTCCCATAGATAAATCCCGTTTGAAACAGCCCCAGAACATACCCAATCAGAACACACAATATTCTGCTCACTATCATAGTTATCCTTCCTTTCTCTCCCGGATGATAAACTTTAAGGAGGTTCCCCGGAATCCAAACGCATCCCGGATACGGTTTTCCATATATCTCGTATAAGAAAAATGCATGAGCTTTTTATCATTGACAAAAATAACGAACGTCGGCGGTTTGATAGCAACCTGGGTAATATAGTAAAGCCTCAAACGTTTTCCCTTATCGGAAGGCGGCTGCTGCATTGCCACTGCTTCTGTCATAATCTCATTGAGAACTCCCGTTGCAATTCTCATGGAATTATTTTCGATCACGATATCAATCATTTCAAAAATACGCGGTATTCTCTGTCCCGTCTTCGCCGAGATAAAGAGAATCTCTGCATAGGGCATAAAGCTTAAAATCTGACGAATCTTTTGCGTATATTCTCTTACTGTCTTATCGTTTTTCTCAATCGCATCCCATTTGTTAACAGCAATGATAATTCCTTTTCCGCGCTCGTGGGCAATCCCCGCTATTTTGGCATCCTGTTCTGTGACGCCTTCTATCGCATCGATCATAATCATCACTACGTCAGAACGCTCGATAGCAGTCACCGCTCGAATAATGCTAAACCGCTCAATCTCCTCTTTGATCTTGCTCTTTCGGCGCAATCCCGCAGTGTCAATAAATACATATTCTTTTCCCTCGTATTTGATGTCTGTATCAATGGCATCTCTCGTCGTTCCCGCAATATCCGACACAATGACACGCTGTTCCCCTAAGAGGCGGTTTACCAGTGAGGACTTCCCGACATTTGGTTTGCCGACAATCGCAATTCTCGGTCTCTCATCCTCTTCCTCCTCTGCATCTCCTACCGGAAATTGTTCGATCACTACATCCAAAAGATCCCCGATGCCAAGGCGGGATGCCGCCGATACCGGTATGGGATCTCCGATACCCAAATTATAAAATTCATAGACATCCGGCATAAATTTATCGAAACTATCCACCTTATTGACCGCAAGGATAACTGGCTTTTTCGACTGTCTCAAGAGATCCGCTACTTTCGCATCCGCATCCTGAAGCCCCTGTCGCACATCTGTGATAAAAATAATCACATCTGCCGTCTCGATGGCAATCGCCGCCTGCTCCCTCATCTGTGATAAAATAATATCTTTGCTGTCTGGCTCAATTCCACCGGTATCGATCAAAGTAAACATTTTATCTAGCCAATTCACTTCTGCATAGATCCTATCTCTGGTCACACCGGGAGTATCCTGCACAATGGAAATTCTCTCTCCTGCCAGTACATTAAACAGTGTCGATTTTCCAACATTTGGTCGTCCTACAATCGCCACCACTGGTTTACTCATAGCACTCTCCTTTTCTTCAATCCTTTATTCGCTTGATTTTACAATATCTTAGGATTCTTGTAAAGTACTTTGTTTTGGAATATAAAAAGTGTGCGCTGTGACGTGCACTCGCGCCGGAGCGCGGCTGTATCAGCAGCCATTTTTCTTTTGCACGCAGTGCGATAATTATTTGTCATTTTAATTGAAATTCGAAGAAATTTTCTATAGATAACAAAATGAGGAACCAAAGCTTCCGCTATCATTCCTCATTCTACCTTTCCTAAATTATTACGAGATTTTCTGATAATCCGCCTCTACTGGAAGTCTGTAAAATCCATCCAACAATCCCGTCTCCTCTAAAACTTTCATGATATTCTTACAATCCT
This sequence comes from Lachnospiraceae bacterium, assembly GCA_022790905.1. GTDB lineage: Bacteria > Bacillota > Clostridia > Lachnospirales > Lachnospiraceae > Maccoyibacter. The sequence continues at coordinate 1,856 of JAAVYC010000063.1, forward strand.
TTGAAAAATTTAATATCGCATTTGAACTATTATAACTCTTCTCTGGCTCTGGCGTCCTCTCCAGCCAACTTCTGTCGTTCTCCTCAATTCCCTGTGAATTGTAATAGTCCATATTCATGGTATAGAGCAGATCATTCTCTCCTCCAAAATTCATAACATGCTTTAAGCTACCTTCTTTTATATCCTCTTGAAATGCCTCGAAAAAGCGTTCCACGAATTCTGCTGACACACCAACTGACTCTATACTCTTTGTTTTTATATTATATAACTCAATTTGCACAGACATCGGTTGTGCTGACTCGTAATTATTTCCAAAATAATACGCCATATAATTCTCATATTCGTTTTCTCTGTCTAAAATTCGATTCACTACATAATTCTCATCTTCTAGATATTTCTGCTCTAGAGGAACATAGTAATGACGTTCTAATGTTGTCCCATCTTTGCAATAATATTTAATTCCAACTAGACGGCAAGCTCTCTGCGAACTGTTATAATACGCATTCTGGAACTCTTTTTTGGACTTTAAAATCTCTCTGTGAATTTCCTGTATCTCTTTGATTCCGGTTGCCTTTGTCTCTGCCGTATAAAAATTCATGTTTAAACATGCCTTCTCAATCTCAGATTCTGCCGGAATCTTCTTTTCAAGTCCCAAAACATCTGCCTGAATTCCGATAAAAAGGAGTGCCAACAGACATTGCACACAGAGACATTCCACAATTCTTTTTTTAGACACTACTCGAAAATTCTTTTCCAACAGCATCTGAGCAAGGAAAAATATGATAATCCCTATCAAAATCATGCTGACAAAAATCAGACCCGTCCCCTTCATTCTCATTGCTCCATGAACCGTAGCAGCAATTCCAGCCGCAGAAATTCCTGCCAAAAAGAGTGTCGTTCCCCAACGAAACGCCGGTTTTAACCAACGAATTGTGAGAAAATCTCCTACTGTCTCAAGACGCCGCTTTTTATAAATAATCCATCCACACACTGCCAAAACAATTCCAATCAGCGCATAGACTGCAATCGCCTTTATTCCTCTCACCACAACGATATTGCCAGCCTCTTCAACACTAATATGAAATCCTGTGTTGGCTAAATAGTAGAGCGGCGAGAGCACACTGCCTGCTCTGCCGAGACGATAAGAGTATTGCAATCCATATGTCAGCTCCATCGTCAGATTGCCAATCACCGCCTGGCAGCCCATATATAAAAAGTTAAAGATGAAAAAGAATACGGGAAGCATCAGTAACTGCCCCGTCAACATCCCTGTCACAACCGCCATAGAATAGGCAAACACTCCCATCCCAAACTGCATCAAAAGCCAGTACAGCAGATATTTTAGATCTGTAATCCCTCTAATCGAGCACACAAATGTTGTCACCAAAAATACAAAACACTGTGGAACTACTAAAAATAATAGTCCTGAGAGATAGTTGGTGACATAAAGCTGTGTCCGATTCACCGGTAATGCATGGATCATATTTGCATTTCGTTGTGTATACATATAGTGAAATACCGCCATGGCACAGATCACTGCCGCTATAAAGACCCAACATGCATTTCCTGAGAAGTCCAGTATGTCGATAAACACATTCTTTCTCTCCTCCTCTAACACCCACTCATTTGCCGTTCTAACAAACAGAGTAATCGGAAGCATTAAAAGCAAACATACTGTATAGCCAATCCAGATTGGCCAAAAATGACCTATATTTTTCTTAAATATTGTCTTACTAAAACAGGATGTCTTTGACCGCATAATCAGCACCTCCTAATTCATAGATAAAAATTTCTTCTAGGCTAAGCGGCAATACATCGATCAACATCGGGTCTAATGCCTTTAACTGCTCTTTTGCTCTCTTGGCATCTCCTCTGACAATCAACGTATAAACCCTTCCGGTATTGATCATATGCAATACCTCAAAGTCTTCCGGCAATTTGGGCATCTCTGACTGAAAAGCTACCTGTATCTTACAGACACTTCCCTGCAACTCGCTCAATGACCTCTCAATCATGACCTTTCCCTGATTCATAATTCCCACATGATCACACACATCTTCTAACTCCCGTAAGTTATGAGAGGAGACTAAGACCGTGGTTCCATATTCTGTGACATCCTGTAAAATCAGGCTCCAGATCTGTCTTCGCATAACAGGGTCAAGTCCGTCCACCGGTTCATCAAGAATTAAGATTTCCGGCCTGCAACTGATCGCAAGCCAAAATGCCACCTGCTTTTGCATTCCCTTTGACAATCTGCGGATACTTCTCTTTGGATTGATACTGGGAAATGCATCTCTGATTTTCTCAAATAGCTCCACATCAAACGTTGGGTATAACCCTTTATAAAATTTTTTCATTTCCAATGTGTCCGCCTGTAAAAAGTAGAATAGATCGTCCGGAATATAGGCAATCTTCCCTTTGATATCTGCATTTTCGAAAACCGATTCCCCTTTGATTCGTACCTCTCCTTCATCCTGTCTGTAAATTCCAGTCAAATGCCGGATCAATGTCGACTTTCCAGCCCCATTTGGTCCCACCAGACCATAAATTGCTCCCTTTTTCACATGGAGATTCGTATCATCCAATGCCTTAAATCCATCGAATGTTTTCACCAGATGTTCCACCTGTATCATCTCTTCCCCTCCCTCTTTCTCAATTGATCCAGACGTTCTTTTAAGGTTTCACACGCAACAGATAGATACATCAATTCCTCTGCCGTCTCATCAAACTGTCTGAATAATATTTCTTTTCGCTCCTCATCAGCGCGTAATTCTGCCGAGACAAATGTTCCTTTTCCGGAAACAGAATATACAAATCCTTCTGTCTCCAACTCTCGGTAAGCCCGCTGAATCGTGTTAGGATTGATTGCCAGCGTTGCGGCAAGTTCCCTTACAGAGGGCAATTTTTCGTCACTTTCAAGAGCTCCGCCAATCATCAGCTTTTTCAAACCGTCTTTAATCTGTATATAAATCGGCTTTGTATCGCGATAGTTCAAATTCAGCAAGGTCACTCCTCCTTTCCGTATGAAGTGTACTATTACATTTCATACACTATGTTAACATGCGCTCTTTTCAGATACAAGAAAAAGAACCTTAGGAAAATATGAATATTTTCTTAAGGTTCTATCATCTTATCCATTATTTTATCACAAGAAACGCTCCGAGATTCCCTCGCTTTCCATTGCTCGCCCGATGCGAAAATAAGAACTGCTGATTACAGGAAGTACAGACATTTGTTGTGGCAATCTGATCTGCCGGTACGCCCGCCTGCTTCAATACCAGTTCATTTGCTCTCCACAGATCGAGCAGATATTTTCCGTTTCCCCGCTCTTTTAAAATCTCGAAACTACATCCCGAAAATTCTTTCCGAAATTCTATCGCTACATCCTCACTGACTTCATAACACGCCTGACAGATCGAAGGACCAATGGCACAGACCAGATCTTCTGCCTTCGTTCCATAGTGTTCCCTCATTGCTAAAATTGTCTTTTCCCCCATTCTTCCCACTGTACCGCGCCATCCTGAATGAGAGAGTCCAATCGCATGATTCTTCCTGTCCACAAAATAAAGCGGCACACAGTCCGCATAAAACGTCGAGAGTACAAGTCCCGGTACATCCGTAATCAATCCATCTACATCCGTGTATCCCCGTTCTTTCAGGATTCCGGCGCCTGCATCCTCTAATCCCACTTTTCGCACATTTGTGGTATGCGTCTGATCCGTAAAGACAAACCGATCTATCGCCACTCCCATGCCTTTTGCAACTCTTGCAAAATTCTCTCTCACGTCGCATTCTCTGTCTCCCCTCGTAAAACTCAAATTCAAGGAAGAAAATACACC
>JAAVYC010000064.1 GCA_022790905.1 Lachnospiraceae bacterium
AACGATGTCACATCCCGTTTTGCGTACCTCTTCACTAATTGCATCACATGTTGCATGTGTACAATCTGTTACCATAAGGTATTCTTCATAAGAAATACCTTTCTCTTTCATTGCAGGGTCAATCTGGTCTACTACGCTTTGTTTTGCGCGTTTTCCCCATACGATCATTGGTTTCTTTGAACCAAAAGAAGCTACAATATTGCCTAACTCTTTAATAGCTCCATCCCCCTGATAATACTTGCCTGGAAATACCATTGCTTTCATTCCAAACCACTCCTTTCTCTTTTTGATTCCACATTATTTTTATATGTGCCGCTGCATTTTTGCATACGACAGCTACAGACAGATCTTTTCTAAAGTTGAATTCTGTCGTGCGCCCCTATACTTGTATATACATTATAGGATAGCTTCCCTTTTTTGTCAATCTTTATTTCCTATTTTTCCCTTAAAAACGCGCTTTTATTGCCTCTCCCATTTGTGTCGTTATCACACTTTTTGCCTCAACTCTTACTCATTTTCTCTGTGACTTTATCACTGAATAAAAAGTTCTCTTTTAGTATTCTAATTTAAAACAAAAGGAGATCTTAAAACATGAAAAGAAAAGCAACTGTCAATATCCTAGAATGCGTTGCCTGTGGATGCTGTATCAAAGTCTGTCCGAAAAATGCAATTGCCATTCCAAAAGGAATACATGCTGAAATCAGCAAAGATCTATGCGTTGGATGCGGAAAATGCGCAAAAGAATGTCCCGCAAGCGTAATCACATTGGAGGTGATAGAACCATGAAGCAAAAAAAGAAATGGTACGATTATCTGTGGATCGTTTCTCTTACTTATTTGATTTTGGGATTTTTCAATATCCTTTTTGCCTGGTTTGGACTCCTATGCTTCTTTATACCGCTGGCCATAGCGATTATAAAGGGTAATAAAGCCTATTGTAATAAATACTGCGGCCGAGGCCAATTATTTTCCCTCGTAGGCGGAAGGTTCGGGCTCTCCCGAAAAAAAGATATCCCCAAATGGATGAAGTCAAGTTATTTTAGATATGGATTTCTGCTCTTCTTTTTTACAATGTTCTTTCTCATGTTATGGAACACTTATCTGGTATTCACAGAAGTAAAAGATTTAAACACAGTAGTCACTCTGCTGTGGACCTTCAAACTCCCATGGCATTGGGCTTATCACGGTACCTTCTTTTCCAATGGTATTGCTCAATTTGCCTTTGGATTTTACAGTGTCATGCTCACTTCTACGATACTCGGATTTATTACAATGATTTTATTCAAACCTCGTTCCTGGTGCGTGTATTGTCCAATGGGAACGATGACACAACTTATATGTAAAACAAAAAATGTGACTTTATCACAGAAGTAATTATAAATATTAGGTTATACTAAAAACACAGACAAAAGAAAGGAAGGTAACAATGATGTCAATACTCAATATTAATAAAACTAATTTTAACTCCGTAAAAGAAAGCGATAAGCCTGTCCTCTTGGACTTCTATGCCGACTGGTGCGGCCCTTGCCGTATGGTATCTCCGATCGTAGATGAAATTGCAGAAGAAAATCCGCAATACCTCATAGGAAAGATCAATGTAGACAAAGAACAGGAACTGGCACAGGAATTTAAGGTTTTAAGCATTCCAACTCTAGTAGTAATAAAAAATGGAAAAGTGATCCAGCAGTCAACCGGCGCAAAATCAAAATCACAAATCCTTGCTATGTTAGGAGAGTAACACTATATATTTTTATCATGAAAAATATGGGTACAGAACATTTCTAAAAGTTCTGTACCCGTTATACGTTGATCTCTTTTATAAATTATTGATTAATTCTTGAGAGAACCTGAACCGGTTCTGCAAACGCCGTCATTTTCCATCCATTTGTCGTCTGCTCCAACGCATATTTACACTCCTGTGTCATCAATTCTAACGTCTCGTTTTTGATCTGTACAAAATAAGTCTCTCTCGTCGTGACAACACAATTTTGCGCATCGCTGTAATCTGCAGACACAATCTCAAATGTGTTTAACTGTTCTGTGATATCCCGCAAAATATATTTTTGCTGTTCTTTATAGATCTCACTGTCCACTTTCAGACAATCCGCAATATAGGAAAAATCAGATTTGGTGATCGCATCATCATAACCTCTTAGATATTTTTCCACAACAGCTTCCGGTCCGTCCTTGTAAATGTTATCTCCACTGACACTCAACAAAATATTCGGCGTATAGGAATATGTGCATTTTCCTCCATATTCTACGCTGTGATAACCGGCCTCAATATTCGCTATGTCTGTCATTTTCGCCCCTGTGCTATCTTCAAACTCTACCAAATATAATTCTTTTTCCATTTGATAAATTTTTAGATATATACTTTCCATCGAATACACATCGTTGACATTATAATAGGCACCACCCGTCTGCTGAGCAATATAACTGGCATCCGTATAGTCACTAGATCCAATTCCTATGATAAAAATCGGAATATGATATCTCTGTGCCACACTGATTACCTGATCCACGCTACAGTTGCTATAATTGTCATTTCCATCTGTAAATGCTATAACGCATCGCGCTCCGGATTGTGCTGCAACCCGTTCAACAGAAGTGTATAGGGCATCGTACAGGCTAGTCATATCTCCGGTATACAAACCATTAATTTTATTAATCAACGCTTTTTTATCACTGCAAAATTCCTGCTCTAAACGCACACCCGTTGCAAAAGAGGTTAATTCAACCATATCTCCAGCGGTAAACTGTACGCTGTTAACAAAATTACACATAATGTTTTTCGCCTCAAATAAAGGTTTGCCCTCCATGCTTCCACTGACATCTGCGACCATATCAATCTTTAAAGCCTCTAACTCATTTAGCTGATTTACTGTGGTAACGACCTGTCTTACATATTTCGCATTCGCATCCTCTTTTTTGATATAAAACATTGTATTTTCCAGGTTTTTAGGAACTTTTCCGCTGCTATCTTTCACATTCATGTACAATTTGATCTTCGGAAAATCTGTTGCATCGATCTGCTGAATCTGAATATCCAATGGATGTTCTGGTTCAATATACAGAGAAACAGCTTCATTCATCTGGGTAAACTCTTTTTTGATCGCCTGGTAATCCTTCTCTTTCTTTTCTGTCAATTTTTTGATCTGATCCATATGTTCTTGGTATGCCTTTTTTTCACTCTCTTCTGCCTCCGTGAGATCAAGGGATTCATACATATCCACCACATCGTTTATGTAAGTATCATTGGCTTTTAGCAACTCTTTAAAAGAATCTTTGGTATCGCTTAACAGAGAAACGGCCTCCTTGGCCTCCTTTTCTTTTACTGCCTGCTCACATTTTTTAAGCAACTTCTCATAATCACTATATTCACTGTCCGCCATGTGATATTTTTCTTTTTCCTTCTGATACTTCTTCACATCCTCTGCGCACTGCTCAAAAGTCTCTACATCCTCCCCAATGACTTTTAGCTTTTCCAAAACTTCCTTTTTCTCAGAGAAATCCGTAACTCCAAGCGTCTTCCATTCCTTGATCGCATCCTCTTTTTCACTCATATATTCCGGTATTTTAGAGCGATCAATTATCGATACCAATTGGTCTTTTTGTGCTCCCATTCCCCAGGTCACATATCCAATACCTCCCAAAAACACTACTGCCAAAATCGCAAGTCCGATTAGGATCTTTTTAGACCCTTTCCCTTTTTTTGGCTGGTTGGGACTCACCGGAATCCCCGTCTGCTCCACTGCAGGTTCTGCAATTGGATTTTCTTGATCTGGTATCACCTTCTCACCACAACCTGGACAAAACTTTGCTTCCTCAGAAAGCTTCCGTCCACAATTTCCACAATACATTCTTTTTCCTCCTTTTCTTTTGCTTTTTTATCATTTAGCCGCTTCCAACTCAAAGCCTTTTGCGATACCCTTTGCATCCGCTTTTGCCCATTCCTTTTGCAAGATTCCCTGTTTTGCCAACTCTCGCATCTTGGGAACCGTATGAAAACCATGCTCAATAATCATTCCCAAAACTTGAACATTTGCTGCTCCCTTGAGCACACCATAATAATCCCCCTCCTTCCCTAACCGTTTGCATATCGCTCCAGAACCATCCAAAGCATCGTTCCACGCGTCACTCCACTGCACAATATCCTCTTTTCCGCTTATTTTATGAAATTTCTCTGGCATTGCAATCTCAAGCTGATTGCTAATTTCTGCTAATCGTTCTCCGATGGCATTTCCAATAGCCAACGCCGTCTCACTCTCACAGGCTGTTGTATTCATAATAATGATCGGTTTCATAATCTCAACCGGCTGTTCATCTGTCTCATATCCATTTGCCTTTTCAAGATTTGCGTTTGTGTGCAAAGATAAAAACAAATCGCTTCCCTTCGCATATTCTCCCCGCAAACTGATATGTCCATTGTCCAGCCCGCTATCGGTATATCCATTGATATGAATTGTTCCAGACTCCCTTGTCAAATAGGCGGTAACTCCATATTGCTCTCGCAGCAACTTTTGAAGTTCTATAGCAAGCTCTAAGGTAAACACTCCCTCATCATACACAATCCCATCCGTATCTATCACATTCCGTCCCTTATAATGTCCAGGATCAATACAAATCAAGAGATTGCTGGCAAAAACAGACTCTCCCTCCACCGCTTGATACAATCTCTCATCCGCCACTTCTATGTCCACCCGATATTCATATTGCTGCGGTGTAGAATCCTCCAAAAAATCTACAAAAGACAACTCCCGACCCTCTGTCATTCCATCAGAAATCACGGTCCCAAGAGTCCTCCATTCACTCTCACCGCTCTTTCTCTTTTTTATCACATAGGTATCGACACACGAATTTTTTTGATCTGTCCAAAGAAGTTTGATCTCCCGATTCGAAATCCTGGTAAAATGAAGTCCTTCTACCCAAGTCTGTTCATGAATCTTTTCTTTTTTTCCTTTTTTCTCTGCCTGCTCTTCTTTTACCTGCTTATCCTGACTCTTTTGAACTTTTTTACTTTCTGTACTTCTAAAATATCTTTGACCCAAAAATATTCCCGATAATATCACTAAAAAAATTATCATCAAATTTATTTTTAATTTTTTCCTCATAATAAAATCATCCCCGTAAAGAAACCAAAAAAATTCCAATTTATGGGATATATCATATCAAATTTTTTCACACATATCCACCATAATCAGGAATTGTGTGATATCTATTTTCCACTTTGCCTCTTTTGCATCTTAGACCAATTGATAAATCCATAAATATCATTTACCAAAAACATTACAAAGCAAATGACAACTGACAAATAGGACAGATCAGAAAGCGTAGCCATTCCCCATAAAACAATTAAAACGATATCATTTGCCGCATACGCAAGCGCATAAAAAGCGCTCCTTCGAAAGGTCAAATATACCGCTAAAAAACTAGTTGTGACAGACAATGTACTCGGTACCAAATTAGCAGTATGAAAAAACGCCAAAATATCAGAGAATACCAGAGTGACAAAGATTGTGAGCACACTCATAAAGATAATCTCTTTTCCTTTAAGATGGTTAACTTCCACTTCTGCTTTATTTCCGTTGTATGGATTCTTAAGCCATGAAATCAGTGCAAACACGGCCATTGGCGCTGTCATTCCCAGGTAGGTAACCATCTCTCCATAATAGGCAAACGTAAAAGAAATCATCCCATACAACAAGCTAAAAATAATCATTAGAAATTGTCCAAATGGATTTCCTTTCGCATTAAAAATCAAAGAAGTAACCCCGATCAGGGATGCAATCAAGGTCAAGATATTCTTTTTGTCAAAGATCAAAAAAGAGACTACAAGAAGGAGCACCGATATGCTCCAGAGCATTAATTCCCCTTTTGTAAAATAGTGAAATAGGGATGTCAGCCTTTTCTTCATCACAAATACCTCCAGCAATACTATTTTTCGTAAGAACAAAAAAGCACTCGTATGCACATCTTCTAAGACCTAACGATGTGTAACGAATGCTTGCGCATTTTCTACCCGGTGGCAGAACCATTATTTTTTTAATCATATTATGACACTTTCGGTAAAAAGTCAACTATCTCTTATCTGTCTTTTCTTAAAACTAAATTTTATTTCTGATAAAAACAGTCCTGCCATAGTTAACACCGTTCCTATAATAGTAGAAATTGTGATCTGTTCTCTCAGTATCAGAATCGAAGCTGCAACTGTTATAACGGGCACTAAATAGATATAGATACTTGTCTTTACGGCCCCTAAACGTTTTACTGCAAAATTCCATGTTACAAAACAAAGTGCCGATGCCCCAAGTCCTAAAAAAAGCAGATTGAGCAGATGTATCCTATTCGTAAATTTGGCAAGTTCCCATCTAAAATCGAAGAAAAACAAAGTCGGCAGCATAAAAAGAATTCCATATGCAAAGATTCGCCGAGTTGTCAGAATCGTGGAAAATCCAAAATTGCTGATTTTCTTTGTCAAAACCGAATATACTGCCCACACGAATGCCGCGATCACGGCCAACAGATCGCCGATCGGCTTAAATTCAAATTTGGAATTCCCAAAACTGATCAGACAGATCCCCGCCATTGCAAGCGCAAAACCCACAAAAAAGGAAACCGACAATTTTTCTGCTTTTTTTGATAT
>JAAVYC010000065.1 GCA_022790905.1 Lachnospiraceae bacterium
GATCTCGTTAAAAGGCTTTGTGTACTGATTCGCATAATTCAAAAAGCAGGTGAGCTGGCCTACGCTGATATTTCCTGTAATCGCAGATAACGCCCCAGTTACCCCGACACCGGCATAGACAAGGCTGTTGACAAAACGAGTCGCCGGATTTGTCGTACTCGAATAAAAGATCGCACGAAGGGACGCCCTCCCCAGTCTGTCATTCATCTCATCAAACCGCTCTAACGCCTCCGTTCCATAGCCAAATGCCTGCACTACCTTTTGATTTCCGATCATTTCATCAATAAATGCTGTCTGCTCTCCCCTCGTTTTAGACTGAAGCTGAAACATAGAAAATGTCTTCTTCGCGATAAACCCTGCAACGACAAAAGAAACCGGTGTGATCAAAACAACCACCAGCGTAATCCCCACATTGACACTCAGCATAAAAAACAACGTTCCTATAATCGTCATAACTCCGGTAAAAAACTGTGTAAATCCCATTAAAAGTCCATCGGCAAACTGTTCTACATCCGCGATGACACGGCTTACAATATCTCCATGGGAATTTGCATCCAGATAAGAAATCGGAAGTCTCTCTATTTTCTCAAACGCCTCATTTCTGATATCTTTGACCACCCCGTATGTCATCTTATTATTGCAAAGATTCATCATCCACTGTGCTAAAGCTGTGATCGCAATCACGATACCCATTCGTTTTAAAATTGCAAAGATTGCTGTAAAATTTACGTTTCCCACACCAATAATCTCATCTACTGCATCTCCGATCAAAATTGGAATATAAAGTGTGGATAAAACAGTTACCACTGCTAACAAAATAGAAAGGACCAAATAAAATCCATACTTTTTTATATAGCGCAATACTTTTTTCAATGTCTCTTTTTGCTGTTGTCTCTTCTCTGCTTTTTCCATATCTACGCACTCTCCTTCTTTTTCCCATATTGAGAATCGTAAATCTCTCTATAGACTTCACAATTTTCCAGCAATTCGCTGTGCGTTCCCCAGCCGACTGCCTCCCCGTCATCCAACACCAGAATGTGATCCGCATGCATTAGAGAAGAGGTTCTCTGAGATACCACAAAAACTGTGGGCTGTTCTTTCATCTGTCGAATCGCTTTCCTAAGCGCCGCATCTGTAGCATAGTCAAGAGCTGAAGCGCTGTCATCCAAAATCAATATTTTAGGCTTTTTTACAAGTGCCCTCGCAATCGTAAGCCTCTGTCTCTGTCCTCCTGACAGATTGCGTCCTCCCTGTTCCACTCTTGCATCTAATCTGCCCTCTTTTTGCTCTACAAATTCTGCGGCCTGTGCAATGGTAAGCGCTTCCCAGATCTCTTCATCGGAGGCATCTTTTTTCCCCCATCTCATATTCTCCCGAATCGTCCCGGAAAATAGAACTGCCTTTTGCGGCACAATGCCAATCAATTTTCGCAGCGCTTCCATACGGTACTCCCTCACATCGAGTCCGTCCACCAATACACATCCTTCTGATATGTCATAAAAACGCGGAATCAGATGCACCACTGTGGATTTTCCAGATCCAGTTCCCCCGATAATTCCAATCGTTTCTCCTGGTTTTGCCTTTAATGAGATATTCGAGATTGCTGCCTCTTTCGAACCCAGGTAATGCATCGATACCTGTTCAAATAAAACCGCATACTCCGCCTGACTCTGCTGTATCGTTTCCGTTCCATCTTTCATCGTTGTATTCATTTCCAGTACCTGCGCAATTCGATTTCCGCAGGCAGCAGATTTGTTGACCGTAATGATCAAATTTGCAAGTTTTACCAACTCTATTAGAATCTGTGACATATAATTGACAAGCGCCACGACTTCACCCTGCTGAATAACACCGGTATTGACGCGAACACCTCCCTGCCAGATCAATGCCACAATTGCAAGGTTAATTAGTACATAGGTTAATGGATTCATCAATGCAGAAATTTTTCCGACGTAAAGCTGCATATGTGTCAGCTCCCCGTTCTTTTTCCAAAAAGTCCCTATCTCTTCCTCTTCTTTGTGAAAAGCGCGAATCACTCTGCTTCCCGCTAAATTCTCTCTGGTAATGCCAAGCACTCCGTCCAAAAAAGACTGTACCTTTTTATAGAGCGGAATTGTGAGAACCATAATCCCAAAGACGACAATCGACAATAACGGAATCGTCACCACAAAAATAAGTGCCGCTTTCACATCAATCGTAAACGCCATAATCATTGCCCCAAACACAATAAATGGGGAGCGCAAAAAAAGCCGCAGCACCAGATTCACTCCGGACTGCACCTGATTGACATCACTTGTCATACGCGTAATCAATGTCGAGGTTCCCGCCTGGTCCAGCTCGCAAAAAGACAAGCCCTGGATATGCGAAAACAGCGCATGGCGAAGCTTTGTTGCAAATCCAACCGCCGCCTTCGCCGCGAAAAACTGTGCTGTGATCGAACAAGTCAGTCCGATAACCGCCAGAAAAATCAAAACCCCGCACATTCTCAGTATATAAGCGCGATCTCCATTCTTAATGCCGACATCAATGATCGCCGCCATTACCAGCGGCACGAACAATTCAAACGATGCCTCTAAAAGTTTAAAAAGTGGTCCTAAGACACTTTCTTTTTTGTAATCTTTCAAAAATACGAACAATTTCCTCATAAAAATCTCTAATCCTTTCACAAAACTTTTCATTATCATAGCATTTTTTTTTGACAAATGCTATAATATCCTTCACTAAGGAGATTATTTATGAAAACAATATCAAAAAGACTGCTTTTTATGCTATTTTCTATATTATTATTTATATTGCTATTTTTAATCGTTGTCTTCCCAACTTTTTTTGAAAAAGATATTCTGGTAAATCTAAAATCAGAATCTTTCGTGGAATCTTCTGATTCTTTTGCCAATCCCTATCAGGGCTGGTATCGGATTTATACCTATCTTCTCGCAGACAATCAAACCATAACAAAAGAACAGATTGCCGAAAGCTTAACATTCGATCCGGATACCCGTCTTGCCCTTTTAGAAATCAACTTAAAAGAATATCAAAATTGTCCGATCAGCAGCGATGGTCTGATCTATCTGGACTCTCTTTTCTCTGCCTGGTCTTCTAGCAATAAGCAGCTGATTGTCCGCTTTTTGTACGATTGGGATTCTAATGCTACCAAAACAGAGCCGGCAAACATCGATCAAATCTGTGAACACATGACACAGGTCAGTGAAGTTGTAAACCGCTATCACGATCACATTTATATTCTACAGGGAATCTTTGTCGGCAACTACGGAGAGATGAACAATTCTTCTTATCTTTCCAATAAAAGTATACGCCTTTTAATGGAACATTTAGCCTCGGTCACAGACCCTTCCATCTATCTCTCTGTGCGCACACCCGCCCATTGGCGAACCATCAACCAGACATTCCGCGTTCCCGACAAAAAAGAGGCCTTCTCTGACACGATTCTTTCACGTGTTGGGCTATTCAACGATGGCATGCTTGGTTCTGCAAATGACCTTGGGACTTATGGAGATCTGCCCTACGAAAAATTGTCCTCTTATGAGGAAAAAGCCATTCGAGAAGATGAAATTAATTTCCAAAACAAACTCTGTGAATATGTTCCAAATGGAGGAGAAGTTGTCCTGGATAATCCCTGCAACGACTTAGAGACTGCTATACACGATCTGATTTCTATGCATGTTTCCTACCTCAATTGTGACTACGACACCTCTGTCTTAAACAAATGGAAATCCACCGTTTATAAAGGCGCAGATGCTGTTTTTGGGGACAAGAATGGCTATGAATACGTCGGAGAACACCTGGGATATCGGTATGTCTTATGCGATCTCCAGTTAAACGATCAATCTGATTTTGACCAAGAAACCGAACTGATTTTAAAAATTAAAAATGCAGGCTTTGCCAACAGCCTGCGAAAATTCAAACCAGAACTCCTTTTAGAAAATAAGAAAACTTCCAAGCAGATCTCTATTCCATTAAAAGACGATCCAAGACTTTGGAAAAGTGGGGAGGAAACAGATCTTCACATCTCTCTTCCAATTAGGGAATATGAAAAAGGCACTTACCACATCTATTTCAAACTGAGTGACCCTGCAACCAAAGAAATCATCCGCTTCGCCAATACCCTTCCTCTCTCGAAGCAGGGTTATAAGCTTGGAGAGCTAACGATTGAGAAGTAATCCAAGCTCTACTCTCCCCTCTTCCATGTGATTTGCAAACGAAATTAGACATTCGTCTTTTTGTCTTCTCAACTGAAAAAATACTCGATATTCCCTACCGCTTTCTAATTCCGGCAACTCCGCCTGAATCACAGTCGTCTTTCGACTCTCCAAATAACTTGCCGGAACAAAAAAAGCTTTTCTCACACGCGCTTCCCTCTCATCCTCAAAAAATAGATATGCTTTTGTTTCCTCATACAGATTCGCAAATCCCACATTTTCTATCTCAATTTCCAATGCCTTTTTCTTTCGATTCAAAGAAGCATTTCGTATGACCAGACGATAGCCCAAATGCATTCCAATATAATCATAGCCATTCATTCCCCGATATTCTGTCTTCTTCCAGCGTTCTAGCACCCTCTCATCATAGACGCTGCTCAGATAAGTGATATGTATCTGATAAAAATACTTCAACGCCAAAGAAAACTCTCCCAGAGCATTTTCACCGACGGCCTCCCCCCCGTTTGGCACAAAACGACAGATCTCATTCTGAAACTGTATTTCTGCCTGACGATCCCACATTTGCTCCCATTCCCGATCCCTGGTATCCTCACTTCCGTAGGTTCCAAGATCCGTCTCAGAGGCGAGCAATCCATCGTTAAAAAAACCCACTTTTTTCTTATATGCTCTTTCTCCTTGCTCCTTATCAAAAATCATCCGCCAAAAAACAGGTTTCCTTATTGCAAAAAAACAGTCTGACTCTGTCTCCTCCCATAACATCTCTGCTAACTGCCGTAAATACTTTTTTGACAAATAGTGGGAAGTGTGCATCTCCCCCCAACTTCCCAGAAAAAGTCCCTGTACCATAAAAATACTTTTTTCATAAGTCTGCAACAATGCTTTGATTTGTTGCATATGAGACACGATCATCTTTAGCGATGAGGGTTCTCTCTCCATCCCTCTTCCTTCCCTGTCATAGACAAACCGCACAATCATTTCCTTTTCCCATTTCTGAAAAAAAGCAAAAATCCTTTCTATATTTAAAAGGATTTTTTTAGGTAAACACTTTTCTCGGAAATCTCCCAGATCTATCATCACAAGTGCCAATCTCTCATTTTCATTTAAACACCAGCGCAACTCCTCTTCTTCTATCTCTTCCCCCGCTGAGAAAGAATAGAGACGATACCATCCTCTGCCAGGATTGGAGAGATCTCCCATCTCTTCTGTAAAAATTGCTTTTTCAAACCGGCTTTTATCTTTCTTTTTAAACAGCATCCTCTTTCTCCACCGTTTCCACATCTTCTTTTAACAATTTAATACGAAACCAGACTGCTAGAGTACTCAAACACATACGTAACATATAAATCAACGGTTTAAAACCAGAATGCATACTTATGCCCTGTGTGCGCACATGCATCACCGCCGGAATCTCCTCGATACGAAATCCCAGAAGCGACATCTGCATAATCATATTGGTATCTGGATACCTGTCGTCAAAATGATTATATTTTGAATAAAAGAGAACCGCTCTTCTGCTAAGCCCCTGCAGTCCTGTCGTTGGATCCGTGATTTTATAACCACTTCCCCAATACACAATCTTGCGAAAAAGTGCATATGCCATCTTTTTTGCAAAAGAGACTGGAAAGTCCGCACTCCCCTCCATAAAACGAGAACCCAAAACAATGTCTGGACATTTTCCATTCTTGTCTTCCTCTTTTAACTTCTGATAAATTTTCTTTATATTGCACACATCGTGCTGTCCATCTGAGTCCATCTGAATGATATAGCGATACTTTCGACGAATCGCATATTTATAACCAATCTGTAATGCACTTCCATAACCAAGGTTAAAAACATGGGTAATAAGCGCATGTTTATGCCTTTTGACAATCCAATTCGTACTGTCGGAGGAGGCGTCATCCATGACCAATATATCTGCAATGTTCGCAATTTCAGGCTGCTCCAATTTTTCCAAAACCGCTTCAATACTCTTCTCTTCGTTATATGCCGGCATGATAATCAGCAATTCTTTTTCCTTTTTTACTTCCCTGTATTCTTTCATTTTTCCACCAACAATTCAAACAACATTTCCAAGTCTTCTCTGTGCACAATCTGCTTCTTTTGGGATACATTTGCAAAAGTTTCTCTCAAATTCTCATCCAGAATCAAAATACAGATACTATCTTTTATCGCATCAACATCCAAATCGCACAAGATCCCGTCAACACCGCTTTCAATCTGTTCTCTATTACCACTGCAATCTGAAGCCACAATGGCACATCCCAATGTCTGTGCCTCCTGTATTGCAATGCTCTTTCCCTCAAAACGGGTGGCATGAACATAGAGATCACATTGTTTATAGTAGGGATACGGATTTTGCACAGCTCCCATCAAAAGAAAATCTTCCTGCAATCCCAACTCTGCAATCTGTTTTTCCAATTTTTCTCTCTCGCTTCCCTCCCCGAGCACATACCACCTCACAGGAAAACTTTCCTCTTTTAACTTTTTCATCACATCAATGGCAATCTCATAGGCCTTCTGATAAGTCAATCTTCCCACCGTCAAAATGCGAATGCCATCAAAAGAATCCGAAAATCCTCCCTCCTCTTTGGCTTTTCTCTTAATTTCCTCCTGATTGATCAGATTGCGAAATACTTTTGTTCGCTCCTCACACTCGGGATAAAATTTTAAGAAGTGATCTTTTACCTCATCTGACACCGTAAAAACACGGTCATACGTAAGATAGCAATCTCGATCCAATTTCCTCGTATATCCTGCTTTTCCATAATCAATATGTATAAAAGCCGCCTTTTTTCGTGCTTTGACATGATCCGCTACATAATAAGCAGCGCCTCCTTCCAAATAGGCAATTGCCAGATCATA
>JAAVYC010000066.1 GCA_022790905.1 Lachnospiraceae bacterium
TTATGCAAACCCATTTAGAACTTATCCGTTGGTAAATGATTATGAGAAGTTCAAAAAATTAGTAGAAGAGAAGAATGTAGATTGCTATATCGTAAATACTGGCGATTTCATGGGAACAAAATGTAAACCGGCAGATACGTTAGGCATTATTGAGACCATTGTAGAAGGAAAAGCAAAATTCGAGAAATGGGGACCATTTGAGGACATCGAAATTATGTATGACTGGTCTGGAAAGACAGCAGATTTCAAACCGGATTTAGCAGATAAGAGTTATGTAGATGCATTAAAGAGTGCAATGCAGAACCGTGTCGATGCCGTAGAAGGATTTGCTACAAAGAAAGACGGATACGACAAACTTCCGGATGAAGCATTAGAAGCATTAAAGAAGATTGTCTCTGAGGCAGCTTCTCTGTAAAAGGTATGTAGACTAAAAAAGGTATTGGATTTGTTCCAATACCTTTTTTTATCAACTAGAAGATTACAAATGAGAAAAGAAAGGCTGGTGATGGACGATATGAAAAGCAGAGTAGAAGAAGCTGTGAAAAGGAAAATGTGTGGTTATAATTGTGCACAGGCAGTGGCATGTACTTATTGCGATTATGCCGGTGTGGACGAGGATACAATGAAAAATATTTCGCAAGCATTTGGTACAGGTATGGGAACTCTGGAAGGAAATTGCGGGGCAATTGCAGGGGCCGGAATTGTGCTTGGAATGGCGAATAAGAAGCCGGCAAAAACGATACAGGACACGAGAGAGATTATGGCAGAGTTTAAAAATCGAAACGGTGCTGTGACATGTAAAACGTTAAAGGGAATCGACACGGGAGTTGTATTGCGTGAATGTAATGACTGTGTGAGAGATGCAGCAGAGTTTTTGGAACAGCAACTCCATCAAATATAGTTTTCGACATAAATTTAGAACATTTCGACAAAAACAACCTACAATTTTTGACAATATTTTCATCTTATTTTTTATTGAAAAGAGAGAAATACTAGAGTATAATTAAAACAACGGAATTCCTGGAATGTGCGACAACCTACTATTTTGAACCTACATTTACGTTCATGGGACTCTTATATTACTGTATCGGATGTCAGGCCGTCGTTAGCAGCGGAAGACAGAAGTTCTAGTTGCGGACACCCACCTAGCTTTGCTAGGCGTCAAAATTGTAGGAACGGCATTTTGGGTACTTACCTAAGAGAAAATTTGATAGGAAGTACAAAAGAAGTTTGAGGTACAAAAGATATAGATACGGAAGAGAAACATTGATTTGAGATGTACAAAGGATAAATTTTTACAAAAGATAACCATATACAAAAGAAGACGATTACGAAAGAGAAAAGAAGCTGCTAAGAGTATTAGCAGCTTCTTGTTTATCGTATAGGAAAGCTTGTTGGATTTTTCATATAAAAAATGGATCTTAATAAGGTAGGGAAAAGAGAGAAAATGAGAGGACATAAAAAAAGATGGAGACGTCTCATCGCGCTATGTTTCATTGTTTTGATGGGAATTGGAATTTATCTCTTTCAATCGAAAAAGATGGAGAGAGATAATGAAAAAGTAGTTTGTTTGGAAGTGGAAAATGAGATAGAAGCGGCGGTAGGTGTGCAATTAGATTTAAAAGGATATTATTTTACTTATTCGCAATTAGAGGAAGTGCTAGAGCAGATTCACCTTCAGGATTATATTACATATAAAACAGAATATGGTATGAAGAAGATCAGACGGAAGAATTGGAATGATATTTATAGAAATATTTTAGATTACATGGATTCCGAGAACAAAGTGACAGAAAGAGAACTGATGGTTCTAGGCGTAGATAAAGATGAGACATCGCTGTATACTAATGAGGGCACATTCAAATCTAATGGAATCAAAGTGGAGGAATTGAAAACCTATCATTTTTTCGTCTCAAATAAGAAGATTTTGGGAATGGTAGAGGAAAAAGAAAAGAAGGGCATTTTATCTAATGTATATTTAAAATCTTTTGAAAATCAAAAAGCAGAGGTTTTATTTGACGGAAGAGAATACTCTTTTGCGACAGAAAATTCTAAGGCGAAAATGAAAAATGTGATCTGTGATCTTGTGTTTCAAAATCAAAAGATTTGTGAAGTCCGTAAAAAAGAAGAAATGATCACAGGCAATCTCATTACCATGGATAAAAAAGAGATTGAGATAGAGGGGTATGGAAAAATTCCGTTGGCGGATCGAACGCCTGCTTATCAGGTATATGGAACTTTTGAAGAAAAATCATTGGATGATATTGTGCTCGGAAATATGAATGTACAATATGTGGTTGGGGAAGGAAAAGTACAAGCAGTCCTGCTAAAAGAACCGGCAAATATCGAAAATATTCGAGTTCTTTTGCTGAATGGCACATCCTGCTATTATGAAGAAATCTATTTGACTGCAGACAAAGATTTTACGAGTAAAAAAGGAAAGAAAAAGAAAAAACATAAAAAAGGAGAGATTTTATCCGCCAGTGGGCTCGTCGGAGATTCTGATCAGTCTTGTGTCATAAAGAGTAAAACAGGAGGGAAGCTTTATCTGACAAAAGAAGATGGAAGTTATTTAACGCTTGGATATTCTGGGAATTTTGAAATTCGAAAGATGGATGAGGGATACACGGTTGTCAATGAAGTTTCTTTTGAGGACTATATCTGTGGTGTTCTCCCGAGTGAGATGCCAGAAAAGTTCGACAGTGAAGCATTGAAGGCGCAGGCAATCTGTGCGAGAAGCTATGCCTATATGCGATTGATGAAAAGTTCCTATGCGGCTTTTGGGGCCCATGTCGACGACAGTACGAATTATCAGGTCTACAATAAAAATGAGATTGGAGAGAAAGGCAGAAAAGCAGTCGAGGATACGATCGGACTGGTTTTGAAATATAAGGGTAATGTCGCGGAGGCATATTACCACTCCACATCCTGTGGTCATACGGGAACGATGGAGGATTGGAATCAAAAGAGCGGGACAACATATGGATATCTAAAAGGTATATGGGTAAAAGAAAAACAGGAAAAATTGGATTTGTCCACAGAAGAAAATTTTCAGAATTATATCAGTGAGTCCGATCCAGATTGTTACGATGGAGATACACCGTATTTTCGATGGAAGGCTTCTTTGGATTTTAATGGAAAGGATGAAGCGATTCGAACTATTCTAATGGGAGCAAAAAAATCGAATGGAAAAAGTGTGATTTTCTATACGAATAAAAAGAAAGATAAGAAGAGCACTCTGAAAGGTTTTGGAGCAGTGACTGGCGTAAAAGTGGAAAAAAGAGGGGCTTCCGGAGCAATTCGAACTTTGAGAATCGATTTTGAGAATGGTATGGCATTTGTAAAAAATGAATACAATATTAGAAAAGTACTGGGAGCTGCACTGACTGAAATTGTATGTCAGGATGGGAGTAAAAAAAATAATATGACTATTTTGCCAAGTGCGTATTGTACGTTGCATTATGATTCCTCTCTCAAAAAAGCCACAGCTTCTGGAGGCGGCCTTGGACATGGAATTGGTATGAGCCAATATGGAGCAGATGGTATGGCAAGAGCAGGACACACATATGACGAGATTCTGAAATTTTTTTATTCAGATATTCAGATAGAAGGAATTTATTAAAAACTTGCCAAAAGTGGGGGCACATGGTAATCTTTATGAAATACTTGAAAGGTTTTAGAAACCATGCTTTGGAAAATCTTTGGAAATGTAAAGACATTTTTAGATAAATGCAAAGTGGACAATATCACAGCGTTTGCTGCACAGTCAGCCTTTTTTATCATTTTGTCAACGATTCCGTTTTTGATGGTGTTTAGTTCCCTGATTAAATATACACCGGTTACGCAAGAAATTTTAACTCAGGCAGTAAAAAATTATATGCCGAGTTATATTTCCCCGTTATTGATCTCGATTATCGGTGAAGTCTACAGCCAATCTTTTGGCTTGATTTCTATTGCGGCTGTGGCGGCAATCTGGTCCTCGGCAAAGGGAATGCAGTATCTTGGAGTGGGGTTGAATGTAGTCAACAATTGTCAGGAGACAAGGAATTGGTTTGTCCTGCGCTTTCGGGCAATCTGCTATACATTGGTGCTGATATTGTCCATTGTACTGGTTATGGTTTTGCTCGTATTTGGGAGTACCTTACAGCGTGCGGCGGTTCACTATCTTCCGCTTATGTCACATTTTATGAGTGGTCTGATTGGAATCCGTATTGTGATTGTCATTGGTGCGCTGACAGTATTTTTCGCACTGATTTTTAAGATGCTTCCAAATCGCAAAGCGACGTTGAAGAGCCAATTTCCAGGAGCGGTATTGAGTGCAATTTCCTGGTATGCATTTTCTTTTGCACTGTCGGTATATGTGGAATATTTTAACGGTTTTTCCACATACGGGCGTTTGGCAGCGATTGTACTAGTCATGTTGTGGGTCTACTTTTGCATGTATATTCTTTTGCTCTGCGCGGAGACAAATGTGGTATTTTTTGATTTGTTTCTGAAGTGGAAGCGAAAGATTCAGGAAAGACGGGCGCGGGAAAAGGAGTTGTGAGAACGAGTCGTTAAAGTGAGAAAAGAAATACTTGCAGTTTTAAGTACTATGTGCTAGAATAGTAAAAGTTTCAGAAAAAAGCTATGAAAGTGTCAGTAGTCTTTTATACTTTTTGCAGAGAGGGGAAGTAACCGGCTGAGAGCTTCCTTAAGGTTAGGTAAAAGATGAATTTCCCACTGGAGCTGTCAGACTGAACGATCGTCAGTAGGTCTGAACGGGTCCTGCACGTTACGCAGTCAGAGAGTCCGGATTACGGTTCGGGAATTAAGGTGGTATCGCGGAGTTACTTCGTCCTTTTTTGATAGGGGACGAAGTTTTTTTATTTCCGCGAGCAATGAGGAAAATAGACATGCTTGCATGGATATTTGACTTCATAGGAAAGACCTTGTTGCTGTGAAATGTTAAAGTGCTTGGATTTCCTATGATAAAAAACGATTGTCGCACTCGCACAAATTGAATAGAAGGAGAGAGATGATGAAAGAAAAGCTGAAAAAAATTAGGGAAGAGGCAATGCATCAGATAGAAGAGGCAAAAGAATTGTCCTCTTTAAATGAGGTAAGAGTTTCTTTTTTGGGAAAAAAAGGTGAATTAACGGCTGTATTGAAAGGGATGAAAGAGGTGAGTCCGCAGGATCGGCCGGTTGTAGGACAGCTTGTCAATGAGACGAGGGAAGCGATCGAAAAAGCGTTAGAGGATGTAAAACAGAGATTAGAGTCAGCGGAGTTAGAAAGACGCCTGGAAAAGGAAGTGATTGATGTAACCCTTCCTGCTAAGACGAATCGTGTCGGACACCGTCATCCAAATACGATTGCATTAGAGGAAGTGGAAAGAATTTTCGTGGGCATGGGCTATGAGGTCGTGGAAGGACCGGACGTGGAAAAAGATTACTATAATTTTGAAGCGCTCAATATTCCAAGAAATCATCCGGCGAGAGACGAACAAGATACCTTTTATATCAATGACAATATCTTACTGCGCACGCAGACCTCACCGGTACAGGTACGTGTGATGGAGCAGGGAAAACTTCCAATCCGCATGATTGCACCGGGAAGAGTATTTCGCTCTGACGAAGTGGATGCGACACATTCTCCATCATTCCATCAAGTTGAGGGAATGGTTGTAGATAAAAATATCACATTTGCTGATCTGAAAGGAACGCTGGAAGAATTTGCAAAAGAGTTGTTTGGAGCGGAAACAAAAGTAAAATTCCGTCCGCATCACTTTCCGTTTACAGAACCGAGTGCGGAGGTCGATGTGACCTGCTTTAAATGTGGCGGAAAAGGCTGTCGTTTCTGTAAAGGCGAGGGATGGATTGAAATTTTAGGCTGCGGTATGGTACATCCGAAA
>JAAVYC010000067.1 GCA_022790905.1 Lachnospiraceae bacterium
AGAACCTGTGGTACTTCCTTCCCGTTATCCAAATCTTTTGGTAAATGGAACGACAGGAATTGCCGTTGGTATGGCAACAAATATTCCGCCTCATAATTTAAAAGAAGTGATAGCAGCAGTTGTAAAAATTATAGATAACCAGATTTTAGAAGATCGTGACACAAATCTAGATGAAATATTAGAGATTGTAAAAGGTCCTGATTTTCCGACTGGAGGAATGATTCTCGGCACAAAGGGAGTAGAAGAGGCATACCGCACTGGAAGGGGAAAAGTACGTGTTCGCGCCATAACTGATATTGAATCAATGTCAAATGGAAAGAATCGTATTATTGTAACGGAACTTCCATATATGGTGAATAAAGCGAGACTTATTGAAAAAATTGCTGAAATGGTCCGTGAAAAAAGAATCGATGGAATCACGGATTTAAGAGATGAGTCAAACAGGCAAGGTATGCGTATTTGTATAGAATTAAGACGTGACGTCAACGCAAATGTTGTATTAAATCAGTTGTTTAAACATACGCAGCTTCAGGATACTTTTGGTGTAATTATGTTAGCTCTTGTCAACAATGAGCCAAAAGTTTTAAATATTTATGAGATGCTCAATTATTATTTACTTCATCAGAAGGACGTAGTAACTAGGAGGATCAAGTATGAGCTAAATAAAGCAGAAGAAAGAGCACATATTTTACAGGGATTATTGATTGCTCTTGATAATATTGATGAAGTAATTCAAATTATTCGTTCAAGTCGTACAACACAGATAGCAAAAGAGAGATTGATTGACCGATTTGGATTGACCGATGTTCAGGCACAGGCAATTGTAGATATGCGTTTGCGTGCTTTGACAGGACTAGAAAGAGAAAAACTAGAAGCAGAATACAAAGAATTAATGGAAAAAATTGCTGAGTTAAAAGCAATTCTAGCAGACGAAAAAAAGCTTCTCAGTGTAATTAAAGAAGAAATTATGATTATTTCCAAAAAATATGGAGATGAGAGAAGAACAAGTATTGGATACGATGCCTATGATATTTCTATGGAAGATTTAATTCCATTAGAAAATACAGTAGTTACTATGACAAAACTTGGTTATATCAAAAGGATGAGTATGAATAATTTCCGTAGCCAAAACAGAGGGGGTAGGGGAATTAAAGGAATGGAGACAATTGAAGATGATTATATCGAAGATCTATTTATGACTACAACTCATCATTATCTGATGTTTTTTACCAATACAGGAAAAGTATATCGTATGAAAACTTACGAAATACCAGAGGCAAGCAGGACCTCTAGAGGAACTGCAATTATCAATCTTTTACAGCTTCAGCCAGGAGAAAAAATATCAGCAGTCATTCCAGTAAAAGAATATAAAGAGAATGAATTCTTATTTATGGCAACAAAGAATGGAATTGTGAAAAAAACGCCGATTATAGAATATTCCCATGTTCGCAAGACAGGTCTTGCAGCGATCAGTCTAAGAGAAGAGGATGAACTGATAGAAGTAAAGATTACAGACAGCCAAAAAGATATTTTGATGGTAACGAAATATGGACAGTGTATTCGTTTTCATGAAACGGATGTTAGAAAAACAGGACGTATCTCTATGGGAGTAATAGGTATGAATCTCTCGGATGGAGATGAAATTATTGGAATGCAGCTTCATACACAAGGTGATTATTTATTAATTGTATCTGAAAAAGGTCTTGGAAAATGTACATCCATGGAAGAATTTAGTGCACAGAATCGCGGTGGAAAAGGTGTAAAATGTTATAAGATTACAGAAAAAACCGGAAATATTGTTGGAGCAAAAGCAGTAAAGAGTGAAAATGAAGTTATGCTTATTACAATTGAAGGAATTATTATAAGATTAAAGGTAGAAGATATTTCTATTTTAGGTCGCGTAACCTCCGGTGTAAAATTGATCAATATGGATGATGATATTACAGTAGCAAGTATTGCGAAAGTAAGAGAAGATCAATCTTTGATGGATGAAGCAGACAAAATTATTGAAGAAGAAAAGTTAAAAGAATTACAAAAATAATAGGTAGAAGGAGAAGTTTATGCCACAGTCATTTTATGAGGTAGCATGGATATTCATAATATATGCGATTATTGGATGGTGTACAGAAGTTTCTTATGCTACACTAGAGACAGGAAAATTTGTAAATCGTGGATTTTTGAATGGACCATACTGCCCGATTTATGGCTGTGGTGTTTTATTAGTTATTATTGTATTGACCCCATTAAAAGAAAATCTTTTGATTTTATATATAGGATCTTTTCTATTGACTTCGGTGATAGAATTTATTACAGGATACATATTAGAGAAAATATTCCATAATAAATGGTGGGACTACTCAGATAAGCCTTACAATATAAAAGGATATGTTTGTTTAAAATTTTCAGTGTTATGGGGACTTGCCTGTACATTTATTATGTTAATTCTTCATCCAATCATATATAGAATGATAAAAATAATTCCTTTTATGGTAGGACTTGTAATTTTATGTATTATAATTGTTATGTTTATAATTGATTGTGAAATTACAGTTGCGACAATTTTAAAATTTAATCAGAGATTGAAAATATTAAATGGAATTGCAGAAAAAATACACGATATCTCTGATGAAATTGGTGAGAATATACATGAAAATGTAACAGAAGTATTAGACAAAAGAGATGAATTTATAGAAAATCATGGAGATCAAATTATAAGAATTACGGAAAAAACACAGGAAGTTAAAATTGGCATAGAAGTACGAAAGATTGAATTAGAAAAATTAAGAGAACAATATAAGAGTATGCTAAAAGAAAAAAATATTGGACATAATCGTCTGATGAAAGCATTTCCAAAAATGACTTCTAATTATTATGATGAAATACTTCAAAAATTAAAAAATTATATAGAAATGAAAAGGAGGGATGAAGCGGATGATCAGAGAAATTAATGTGAAAAGTATCATAAAAAATGTAAAAGAAATGTGTATTCAAACAAATTATAATTTATCTTCTGATATGCAAAAAGCCATGAAAAGTGCAGAAAAAAATGAAAAATCAGAACTTGGAAAGAAAATTTTAAATCAGCTTCAGGAAAATCTTGAAATTGCCGATCAAGAAATGATTCCAATTTGTCAGGATACTGGAATGACAGTTATTTTTATGGAAATTGGACAAGAAGTCCATTTTGTAGGTGGAGAATTGGAAGAGGCAATCAATGAGGGAGTTCGTCAGGGTTATGAGGAAGGATATCTCAGAAAATCAGTTGTAAGAGATCCAATAGAGCGAGAAAATACAAAGGATAATACACCGGCTATTATTCATTATAATATTATTCCAGGAAATAGTGTAAAAATCACAGTTGCTCCAAAAGGATTTGGAAGCGAAAATATGAGTCGTTTATTTATGTTAAAACCTGCAGATGGAATAGAAGGGGTTAAGAGTGCAATATTAAAAGCAGTAAAAGATGCAGGTCCGAATGCTTGTCCTCCTATGGTAATTGGAGTAGGTATCGGAGGAACTTTTGAAAAATGTGCAATTTTAGCGAAGAAAGCTTTAACTAGAGATGTAGACCAATATTCGGAGATTCCCTACATAAGAGAATTAGAAAAAGAAATGTTGGAAAAAATCAATAAACTTGGTATTGGACCAGGAGGATTAGGTGGAACGATAACCGCTCTTGCAGTGAATATCAATACATATCCAACTCATATTGCCGGACTTCCAGTAGCAGTAAATATTTGTTGTCATGTAAATCGTCATATTACAAGAAAAATATAAATGTAAGGAGAATACAAAATGGAAAAAGAATATAAAAAAACATACAAACCTCTTATTATACTTTTTATTTCTTATATGATAGTTCTCATAGCAGGATTAATCTTATTAGAAAAATATATTCCAATTAAAACAAAAGATATTATGATTTTGATACTAGCTGTTACCGTTTTATTATTTGATATCTTATTTTTTATAATGTATAAAGGAGAATATGTATATTGGTTAAGTGGCAGACCAACGTTTGAAGAAGCAAAAAGTGTGAAAAGTGAAGTGCGAAAAAAATTTGCTTTTGCACATTTAAAAATATTTTTAATTTTAACAGCATTATGTGTTATTTATATACCTGTAAGTTATATCATACATCTTTCGTACCTTGTCGATCTCTATGTTATTATGATAGCAATTGTGGTATCTGTAGTCATGACAACTCCTATTAAATTTGAAAATTACAAAAGAATTGAAAAGAAAAAATATACAGAAATAGAGAAAGAGGATGAAAATGAATAAAAAAATTACCACTCCGATTACAGAGGAAGTGACAAGAAATTTAAGGGCTGGAGATTATGTCTATCTCACTGGAAGTATTTATGTAGCAAGGGATGCAGCTCATAAGAGGATGATAGAAGCTTTACAGAAAAATGAAAGACTTCCTATAGATATAGAAAATGCAACCATCTATTATATGGGACCATCTCCGGCGAGAGAGGGTCGTCCAATTGGTTCTGCAGGACCAACAACAGCAAGTCGTATGGATAAATATGCACCGACTCTTTTAGATCTTGGACAAAGAGCTATGATTGGAAAAGGAAAACGCACAGAAAAAGTAATAGAAGCAATTGTTAGAAATAAAGCTGTATATCTTGCTGCGATTGGTGGAGCAGGCGCACTTTTATCGAAATGTATCAAAAAATCGGAAGTTATTTGTTATGAGGATTTAGGAGCGGAAGCAATCCGTAAATTGGAAGTAGAAGAATTTCCAGTTATTGTAGTAATTGATTCTGAAGGGAATAATCTTTATGAAACAGCCATTTTAGAATTTTGTGAATAGTATTATGAATTTTGATAGGGTAAAATAAAAATAAGTATAATCTGGTAAAAAAAGGATAAAATAAATAATGTTATAAAAGTGTTAACTATATTTTATAGGTTCTTTTACTATTTATGTTAAAAAATGTAAAAAATATTAAAAATATGATTGACAAATAGACCTTTTTTTTGTAGAATAATCTATGCGTCACGAAAGAGCGCAAAGAAAAAATTTACAATTATTTATTGATATTCAGTTATAATTTTAAGGAGAAATACTCAAGTTGGCTGAAGAGGTGCCCCTGCTAAGGGTATAGGTCGGGTGACCGGCGCGAGGGTTCGAATCCCTCTTTCTCCGTTCTGCTTTTTTTAAATATTAAAAAAGAAAAAAGGCAGTTGACAAAAAGAGTGAGCTGTGATAGAGTAAGGGAGTTGCGACACGAGGGATCGTGAAGCAAGGAAAAGCA
>JAAVYC010000068.1 GCA_022790905.1 Lachnospiraceae bacterium
AACATTTGGTTTTAAAACAGGAATGGATTTTTTTAGACGAACAAAATAAAAGAATGGATTTTTGTTACGACACAGGAGAGGTTTATGATTTAAAAAAAGATTTCTGTGAACTTTTGGAAGAACTTATGGTAAAACTGAACCATGAAAAGAGAGAAGAGTCAGAAATTTTTTACGCATTGTATCAACGAGTACAGGAAGAGAACTGTAGTCTGTTGGGATTACAGGAATTGTTTTTTAAAGAAAAAATAAAGACAGAAGAAGTGGTGTCAGAGAATACTTTTATGGAGGACGAATACCAGGATTCGATGAATGTGTTTCCCAGTAAAAAGAGAGAGAAAAAATTGTGGTTTCCGATAGAGAATTTTTTGCCAAAATCTTTACAGAATTCTATTGATAAAATAAATGTATTAAAAAAGAAAGGAAAGGAAGAAAAAATTTATTACGAAAAGGAAAAGATACCAGAGAGAAGGGAAAAGAATAATCCGAGACAAAAGGTACAAAGTTTTTGTGCTAAGTTGATCTATCTGGGAAAGGGGGAGGAAAAGGACTTTGTTTTGGAGCAGCCGATATTTTTAATTGGAAGAGATAGTGAGGTGGCAGACGGGGTGTTGAGGTCTGCGGCGGTGGGGCGTATTCAGGCAAAGATATATCGAAGAGAGGATGGATATTACATAGAGGATATGAATTCTGCAAACGGGACTCTGATCAATGGAGAACTTCTCATCTATAAAAATATGAAAAAATTAGAAGAAGGAGATCGCATTACTTTTGCGGATATCTCGTATAGATTCTTGACTTTTTGTCACAACAGTATAATATAGATTAGGTAGGAAACCAGATAGATAGCATTGTGAGGATAAAGGGATGAAAAGAATTGTACTGACAGGCGGCGGTACAGCTGGGCATGTGACACCGAATATTGCTTTGCTGCCAAAACTGCAGGATTTAGGATATAAAATTGATTATATTGGTTCTTATGATGGCATTGAAAAAAAATTAATAGAGTCTTATGAGATACCGTATCATGGGATTTCGTCCGGTAAATTGAGAAGGTATTTTGATGTAAAAAATTTTACAGATCCGTTAAAAGTTTTAAAGGGGTATGGTCAGGCGATCCGAATTTTAAAAAAGCTAAAACCCAATATCGTGTTTTCAAAGGGTGGTTTTGTCTCTGTTCCGGTTGTCCTAGCCGCAAGGCACTGTAAAATACCGGTGATGATTCATGAGTCGGATATCACACCAGGGCTTGCGAATAAATTGGCGTTTTCCTCAGCGATGAAAGTATGCTGTAATTTTCCGGAGACATTACAATATCTTCCGGAAGGAAAAGCAGTGCTGACAGGTTCTCCGATACGAGATGAGTTGATGAAAGGGGACAGAGTGCAGGCACTCAATTTCTGCGGTTTTACCGTAAAGAAACCGATTATAATGGTAATTGGGGGAAGAATCGGTTCTGTCTATATTAATCAGATTGTTCGAGAAGCTCTCACAGAATTGTTGGAGAAATTCCAGATTATCCACCTCTGTGGAAAAGGAAATATAGATGAGGCTTTTAGCCAGGTGAGAGGATATGTCCAATATGAATATATCAAAGATGAATTAAAAGATCTGTTTGCTGCGTCAGATCTTGTAGTATCAAGGGCAGGTGCCAATGCAATCTGTGAATTACTGGCGCTACATAAGCCTAATATTTTGATTCCGCTTTCTGCCGCTGCGAGCAGGGGAGATCAGATATTGAATGCGAGATCTTTTGAAAAACAGGGTTTTAGTTATGTGATAGAAGAAGAAAAGCTTACAAAAGAAGTTCTATTACAGGCAGTAAATAAGGTATATGAAGATCGGGGGACTTACCGAAGAGCGATGGAGAAAAGCGATCAAATGGATTCTGTTGAGACCATTATTCGTTTGATTGAAAAAGAGGCAAAATGATAAACAGAGTATGTGATTTTTATTAAGGCAAAATAAAAACTAAGAACAGACATAATGAAAAACATTTGCTATCCGTTCTTAGTTTTTTGTTTCGAGATTATTAGCAGATTATATTCAAGAGTTTTTTAACTGTTGGCACAAATTGTCCATTTCCTGATCCGTTAATTTCACAGAAGTGAATTTTAACAGATTGTTGTCTGCGTCTTTATAGCGAGGAATCAAGTGTAAATGAAAGTGAAATATGGTCTGTCCCGCTACTTCTCCGTTATTTTGCAGAAGATTAAAACCGTCACAGCAAAGCACATCTGTCATTTTTTGAGCAAGTTTTTTTGCTGTTTTCATAACCTTTGCCGCGATCTCCTCGTCAATTTCATAGAGGTCCCTGCAATGTTCCTTTGGAATAATGAGGGAATGACCTTTGGAAGTTGGGTTTAAATCCATGATGGCAATCATGTCTTCATCCTCATAGATTTTTCTAGAAGGAATCTCCCCAGAAACAATTTTACAGAAAATACAATCATCTTTTTTCATAGATCGTCACTCCTTTTATGATTCAAAAATAAAAATGTGGTCTAACATACGAAGTGTTTTAAAATTTCCTTTTGCCGTCATTTCACCGGTCATAAAAGCTCTTTGGAAAGTCATTTGACCGGAAATGATACGCTCTAAAACAGAAGCCTCCATTTTTGCAAAGACGTCGATGGAGTCCTGTTCTCCGTAATAACAATTTAAGTTTTCTCCATCCACCTCAACAACCAGAGGTTTTTTCTGTCCTTCTATCATAAATAGATAATTTGCAGTAAAATCTGAGCGGGCCACAAAATGGGATTCTAGATCCAAAATGTAAGATGGTCCGTCATCGGTATCGGTTTGTTCTAAGAGATCTTTGAACATTGTGGAGAGTTCTTCGATGTCTTCTTTTTGTTTCTGTACATAAGAATCGTCCGCAACATATTTGGAAAGTTGTTCACTTTCCTGAGGTGTCAGTTCCAGAGAATGTGTCCGCAAAACAGATTGTTTTACTGCCTGGTTACTGGTAGGGAGATGTTTAAGTTTTTGGGAAATAGTGCGATAGAGGTTTTCAGCTTTTTTTTCAATAATCAGGGAATAGTCCTGATTCATTTCAAAGGAGAGCATATCCTCCACATATCCGCAAAGTCCGCTGCAAGGAAGTCCGCCTAACATTTCCCAGGCGTTTTCCAAAGACATGGTTCCCTCCCGTTCTCCGTATGTGGTTGACATCACAACTGGTTGCATATAGAGGGACTGAATTTTTTCCTTATCACCGTAAAGCCAGCAAGCATCTAAGAACTGATACATATATCCTCCAATGCCGAGCCATTCGACCGTGGTGGCAAGAATAATGCCGTCCGCATCCTTCATGGTCTGAGGAAGCGTAGGTATACTGTTTTTATATTCATAAATATTGTAACGTTCTACGGTTACGCGTAATTCCGTAAAAACGTTCTGCATTTTTTTCAAAACATATAGAGTTGGATCATCTAATAATCCGCGTCCACCGTAGTAAATATTAATTTTCATAGAACACCTCTTTTAACATAGCTCAATCTATGCTTTATCTTATCATAACTCAAATAAAATATAAATGTTTTTCTCATAAAAAGATTCAGACCTTATCACATAAGGCGTAAAAATAAGTAAAGCCGAAGATTGACGAAACTTGCGGCGAAAAGAAAGGCCTGTCCTCTTTTCAGAGCAGGTTTCTTTTTTTATAATGGAACCAGCAACTATATTATATCATTATATTTATTTATCCCAACGCTGCCAATTTAGATTCACTATTTGAGAAAAATTAGATTGGTAATGTTGAGTTGATGGAAAGAAGAGGTTTTATATGCAGGAAATGATTCTGGAAAAAATGATTTTTTATGCACCGGCAGGAATTTTTGTAGCACTGTTACTTGTAGCGGCTATTTTGGCGGCAAATTTACGACAGATGAAAAAGATAAATAAGAGACTATCGGATACGTTAGGAAAAGCGGAAGATTATTTCAAATATATATTAGAAGAAACAGAAGAGGAAACTGAGGTAAAAGAGGGGGAGGCAGAGCAGGAAAAAAGCACGAAAACAGCCGAAGATGTAGCACTTTTACAGGATGTTTTAATGGAATATTTTCCTTGAAAATACAGGGGCTGTTTGCTAAAATTTAACTATTAAAATACAAAGGAGTGTTTGGAATGGAAAAATTAACATTTGATTATTCAAAGGCTACAGATTTTATCAGTGAAGAAGAAATTAGTTATATGAGCAAGATTGCGGAGCAGGCAAAGGAAACGCTGGTATCCAAAAGCGGAGCAGGAAATGACTTTTTGGGATGGGTAGATCTGCCGGTAGACTACGATAAAGAAGAATTTGTTAGAATTGAAACGGCGGCAAAGAAAATTCAGAAAGATTCAGAAGTTTTCATTGTAATTGGTATCGGAGGTTCCTATCTTGGAGCGAGAGCAGCAATCGAGTGCTTAAGACATGGATTTTATAACAATCTCCCAAAAGAAAAGAGGGGTACACCGGAAATCTATTTTGTAGGAAGTAACATTAGCTCTACTTATTTACAGGGAGTGATTGATGTAGTTGGAGATAGAGATTTTTCTGTAAATGTTATTTCAAAATCTGGAACGACAACGGAACCAGCCATCGCTTTCCGTATTTTTAAGAAAATGTTAGAAGAGAAGTATGGAAAAGAAGAGGCTGCAAGAAGAATCTATGCTACCACGGATAAGAAAAGGGGAGCTTTGAAAGATCTTGCGACAAAGGAGGGCTATGAGAGCTTTGTCGTGCCAGATGATGTGGGAGGACGTTTCTCAGTATGTACTGCAGTGGGACTTTTGCCAATTGCTGTCAGCGGAGCAGATATCAAGGCTTTGATGGAAGGTGCAGCAAAGGGAAGAGAAATTGCTTTGAATGAAAAATTTGAAAATAATGCTGCGGTACAGTATGCGGCAATTCGTAATATTTTACTGCGAAAAGGAAAATCGGTAGAAGTACTTGTAAACTATGAACCGGCATTGCACTATGTAAATGAATGGTGGAAGCAGTTATATGGAGAGTCCGAGGGAAAAGATCAGAAAGGAATTTTTCCGGCAGCGGTAGATTTCACCACAGATTTACATTCTATGGGACAGTTTATCCAGGATGGAGCTAGAATTATGTACGAGACTGTCATGTGCGTAGGGGAGTCAAGAGCGGATATTACGATTGAAGAGGAGCCGGTAGATTTGGATGGGCTCAATTATTTATCTGGAAAGACCATGGATTTTGTCAATAAAAATGCTATGAATGGTACAATTCTTGCACATACCGATGGAAATGTGCCGAATCTTATGATTCATATTCCTAAGATGGATGAATATTCTTTGGGTCAGCTCTTTTATTTCTTTGAGTTTGCCTGTGGT
>JAAVYC010000247.1 GCA_022790905.1 Lachnospiraceae bacterium
GGCTCTGTAACCCACTCCGTTTACCTCAAGCTCTTTGGTATATCCATCTGTTACACCAATTACCATGTTGTTAATCAGAGTTCTTGTCAAACCATGTAAAGATTTCATTTTCTTTAAATCATTTGGTCTGGTTACGATGATCTCATCGCCCTCTTTCTTAATTTCCATTTCTATAGGGAGCGTTCTCTCAAGAGTTCCCTTTGGACCTTTTACAGTCACATGATTATTTTCTGCAATATCAACAGTAACGCCTGCCGGTACCGCGATTGGCATTCTTCCTATACGTGACATGCCCGTACCTCCTAAAATTTGTTTGAATAATCTATTTGTTTCGTAAGGAAGTTCCGTTCGCTAACCTCAGCCTTCGCCTCTGGCTCGACTTCGCTAATCTCACGGAACGACCTCGCACTAACCTCGTGCTACGCTTATCAGCCTGCACTCGCTAAGTGCTTCCAGTCACCACACAAATGCTAATACTTCTCCGCCCACTTCTTTTGCTCTGGCTTCTTTATCTGTGATAACACCCTGGTTTGTGGAAAGAATCGCGATTCCCAATCCACCGAGTACTCTCGGAATATCCTCTTTGCCCGCATATACGCGAAGACCCGGTTTTGAGATTCTCTT
Organism: Lachnospiraceae bacterium; assembly: GCA_022790905.1. Lineage (GTDB taxonomy): Bacteria > Bacillota > Clostridia > Lachnospirales > Lachnospiraceae > Maccoyibacter. The sequence continues at coordinate 625 of JAAVYC010000247.1, forward strand.
AAGACCTGTGATGATCTTTTCGTTTTTGTCCACACCATATTTCAATGTTATATGAATATTTTTAAACGCTCCGTCTTCCACTAATTCATAAGAAGTAATATATCCCTCATTTACAAGGATTTCCGCAATCGCTAATTTTATTTTCGAAGATGGAACATCTACTGTATCATGTTTCGCAGTATTCGCATTACGGATTCTTGTAAGCATATCTGCAATTGGATCACTCATTGTCATGATTTACGTTTCCTCCTATATATTCTATCTAAGCATTCATACTGGTTATCAGCATAAGGAAGTTCCGTTCGCTAACCTCAGTCTTCACTTTTAGCTCGACTTCGCTAATCTCACGGAACGACCTCGCACTAAGCTCTGACTTCGCCTCCGGCTCATCAATCGCTAAGTTGCTTTTGGTCACCAGCTCGCCTTTCTAACTCCCGGAATCTGTCCCTTATATGCCAGTTCGCGGAAACACACTCTACAAACACCATACTTTCTCAAATATGCATGTGGACGACCACAAATTCTGCAACGGTTGTATTCTCTGGTAGAGAATTTCTGCTTGCGCTGCTGTCTTATTTTCATTGATTTTTTAGCCATTAAAATTCCCTCCTATATTATTTTGCAAATGGCATGTTAAACTGTGCTAATAATTCACGCGCTTCTTCATCTGTCTTTGCAGTTGTGACAAAGATAACATCCATACCTCTCACTTTGTCCACTTTATCGTATTCAATCTCTGGGAAAATTAACTGCTCTTTGATACCAAGTGCATAATTACCTCTTCCGTCAAATGCGTTTGGATTTACTCCTCTGAAGTCACGTACACGTGGTAACGCCAAATTGATCAAACGGTCAACAAACTCATACATTTTTTCGCCGCGTAAAGTTACTTTACAGCCGATTGGCATTCCTTCTCTCAATTTGAAGTTCGCAATAGAGTTCTTTGCCTTTGTAATGATCGGTTTCTGACCCGTAACGATCTCCATGTCTTTCATGGCCGCATCTAAAATCTTCACATTCTCTTTTGCTTCACCAACACCCATATTTACTACTACTTTTTCGAGCTTTGGCACTTCCATAACATTTTTATATCCAAATTTTTTGATCATAGCATCTACGATCTCATTCTGATATGTCTCTCTGAGTCTACTCAAGATTCAGGACCTCCTTCCTTCTGTTAGTCGATTACATCACCTGTTGCTTTTGCAAAACGCACTTTTTTATCTCCATCCATCTTAAAACCGATTCTAGTCGGTTTTCCTTTGTGAAGATACATCACGTTTGAAATATCAATCGGTCCTTCCTGATGCACGATACCACCCTGCTGGTTTGCCATACTCGGTTTGGTGTGTTTTGTCACCATATTGACACCTTCCACTAAAAGGGTATGATTTTTTTTGTTCACGGCAATTACTTTGCCTTCCTTGTCTTTATCTTTTCCAGCGATCACTTTTACTGTATCACCTTTTTTTATTTTCATTGTTGCCATCAAAAGTACCTCCTACAATACTTCCGGAGCTAAGGAAACGATTTTCATGAACTGTTTCTCACGAAGCTCTCTTGCTACTGGTCCAAAAATACGAGTTCCTCTTGGAGTTTTATCTTCTTTGATAATCACAGCAGCATTTTCATCGAATTTGATATAAGAACCATCTTTACGACGGGCACCTTTTACTGTACGAACGATTACTGCTTTTACGACGTCTCCTTTTTTTACAACGCCGCCTGGTGTTGCATCTTTGACCGTAGCAGTAATGATATCACCAATCTGCGCATATCTTCTTGTAGATCCGCCCATAACACGGATACAGAGCAACTCTTTTGCTCCAGTATTATCAGCGACTTTCAGTCTACTTTCCTGTTGAATCATTCTGGCAGCCTCCTTCTAATTATTTCGCTTTTTCCATGATCTCCACAAGTCTCCATCTCTTATCTTTGGACAGAGGTCTCGTTTCCATTACTTTAACGGTGTCACCAATCTGACATTCATTCTTTTCATCATGGGCTTTTAATTTATAAGTTCTTTTCACGATTTTGTTGTAAAGAGGATGCTTTACGTTGTCTTTTACCGCTACAACGATTGTCTTATTCATCTTATCAGATACAACAACACCGGTACGCGTTTTTCTAAGATTTCTTTCTTCCACGATAGGTCTCCTTCCTAATTAAGCTTCTTTTGCCTTTTCTGAGATAATCGTCTGAATTCTAGCGATGTTCTTGCGAACTTCTTTGATTCTACTTGTATTATCCAACTGATTGGTAGCATTCTGGAATCTTAAATTGAAAAGTTCTTTTTTTGCTTCAACTAACTGCTCGCCTAACTGCTCAGCTGTCTGAGACTTTAATTCTTCTAAATATTTACTAGTTTTCATTTGATTCA
>JAAVYC010000069.1 GCA_022790905.1 Lachnospiraceae bacterium
ATTGTAATATTAGAAAAGTGCAATGTCAATAGAAAATTAGCACTCAATTTAAAAGAGTGCTAACAGAAGGCGTAAGGTGCTGGTTCAAAGAGATGGAACATAGAATGATACACTAATAAAAAAACTAAAAAGTAAGAAAAAATAGAATAAAATAAACAAAGAAAAATGAAAAAAATACCAAAATCTCCAAAAAGTTTCTAGGAAAGCATAAAAAAATCTGATTTTTTTGTATATTTTGATTGAGTTAATTATTTCACAATGCTATAATAAAACAGGATGTATGACATTTAATATAAGAATGCCCCATGTCAATTACGGTACACTGTGGGTAGTATTAAGGAGGAGAAGGTTGAAAAAAGAAGACAAAAATCAATTGGATGAGATTTTACAAGCTCATGATTATAATGAGACTGCGGTGATTGCAATTATGCAGGATATTCAAAAAATTTATCATTATCTTCCGCAGGAAATGCTTACATATATCGCAGGTGAACTGGGACTCAGTGAGGCGAAAGTGTATGGGGTCGCTACGTTTTATGAGAATTTTTCTTTGGAGCCAAAAGGAAAGTATGTAATTAAAATCTGCGATGGAACGGCTTGTCATGTGCGCAATTCTACGGCAATTTTGGATGAAATCCGTTCTAGCTTGGGAGTGACGGCAGAATCTCCTACAACAGAGGATATGCTTTTTACAGTAGAGACAGTGTCCTGTTTAGGTGCTTGCGGATTGGCGCCAGTTTGTACCGTGAACGATAAAGTTCATCCGGCAATGACGCCTGAGAAGGCAAGAGCTTTAATAAAAGAGTTGAAGGAGGAAGCTGCAAATGAGAATTGATACAAGACAGGAATTGGAAGCAAAAAGAGCGGAATATGCGGCTTCTTTAAAGACACAGAAAAAGCAAATTTTAATTTGTGCCGGTACGGGATGTGTCGCTGGAGGCTCACTGAAAATATATGCAAGATTGCAAGAAATTTTAAAAGAGCGCGGACTCAAATGTTCCCTGCGCCTGGAAAAAGAACCACACGATGAGAGTGTCGGTTTGAAAAAGAGTGGTTGTCATGGTTTTTGTGAGATGGGACCGCTGCTTCGCATCGAACCGGCAGGAATCCTCTATATCAAAGTAAAGGTAGAGGATTGCGAGGAGATTATAGAAGAGAGTATCATAAATGATCGGGTGATTGACAGACTGGTCTATCATGATCAGGCTGGGACATCTTACGAAAAGCAGGAAGAGATTCCATTTTATAAACAGCAGACGCGTGTCGCATTGGAAGAATGTGGCCATATCAATGCAGAGTCGATTGATGAATACATAGCAGTAGGTGGTTATAGCGCCGTTGCAAAAGCACTGTTTGATATGACCCCGCAGCAGATTGTAGATGAAGTGACGGAAGCTTCTTTGCGCGGACGTGGAGGCGGCGGCTTCCCGACGGGAAGAAAATGGGCTCAGGTTTTGGCGCAGGATTCTAAGGTAAAGTATGTCGTATGTAATGGTGATGAGGGTGATCCGGGTGCGTTTATGGATCGCAGTATGATGGAGGGTGATCCGCATCGCGTTATCGAGGGAATGGTGATTGCTGGTATAGCAACAGGCGCCCGCTATGGATATATCTATGTGCGTGCAGAGTACCCGCTTGCTGTAGAGCGTCTTCAGACCGCAATCGACAAGGCAGAGGAAAAAGGTCTGTTAGGAAAGAATATTTTGAGTTCCGGTTTTGATTTTGAATTAAAGATCAGCCAGGGAGCCGGAGCATTTGTCTGCGGAGAAGGTTCGGCGCTGACGGCTTCCATCGAGGGAAATCGCGGTATGCCAAGAGTAAAACCTCCTCGTACGGTAGAAAAGGGTCTGTTTGAAAAACCGACCGTATTGAATAATGTAGAGACATATTGTAATGTGCCTCCGATTATCAATAAAGGGGCTGCATGGTATAAGACAATTGGACCGGAGAACAATCATGGAACAAAAGCGTTTGCCCTGACAGGTAATGTTATGAATACAGGATTGATTGAGGTTCCGATGGGAACGACTTTGAGAGAAGTTGTGTTCAATATTGGCGGCGGTGTCAAAGGTGGTGAGTTCAAGGCAATTCAGATTGGAGGACCATCTGGCGGATGTCTCTGTATCAATCCGACGGAAGATCACTTAGATCTCCATTTGGATTTTGACTCTCTGAAAAAAGTCGGGGCGATGATCGGAAGCGGCGGTCTCGTTGTCATGAACGATAAGAGTTGTATGGTGGAAGTGGCGAGGTTCTTTATGAACTTCACACAGAATGAGTCCTGTGGAAAATGTATCCCTTGCCGTGAAGGTACGAAGAGAATGCTAGAACTTTTGACCGATATCTGCGAGGGCAGAGGAACGATGGAGCACATTACTTTGTTGGAGGAATTGGCGGAGACGATTTCGGAGACGGCTCTTTGCGGCCTTGGTAAAACGGCGGCTTCACCTGTGGTTAGTACTTTGAAATATTTCCGCGATGAGTATATTTCTCATGTTGTGGATAAAAAATGTCCGTCAGGACAATGTAAAGCTTTAGTCAGTCTTCAGATCGATCCGGAACTCTGTAAAGGATGTTCTAAATGTTCAAGGCTCTGTCCAGTGGGAGCGATTTCCGGTGAGATTAAGAAACCGTTTACGATTGATACGACGAAGTGTATTAAATGTGGCGCCTGCAAGGAAGGATGTCCTTTCCATGCAGTAAAAGAAGTGTAGGAGGGACTGGCATGGAAAAATATATGATAATAGACGGTGAGCGGGTTTCGTTTACCGATGAAAAAAATATTCTTGCAGTAATCCGTAAAGCGGGAATTGAGTTACCGACATTTTGTTATTATTCGGATTTATCCATTTACGGAGCCTGTCGTATGTGTGTGGTTGAGGATAAAAGAGGGGGAATTATGGCCTCCTGCTCTACACCTCCAAAACATGAGATGGAGATTCGCACCAATACGCCAAAACTCTACTACCATAGGAAGCGTATCTTAGAGTTGCTTTTGGCGTCCCATTGCAGAGATTGTACGACCTGTGAAAAAAATGGAAGATGTAAATTGCAAGAGCTTGCCAAGCGTTTTGGAATTCCGGGAGTTCGTTTTGAGAATACAAATCCGACTCGTCCGATTGATAATTCTTCTAAAGCGATTGTAAAGGATCCGAATAAATGTATTCTCTGTGGTGACTGTGTCCGCGTCTGCAATGAAATCCAGCATGTAGGAGCAATTGATTTTGCTAACCGCGGCTCTAAAATGGTGGTCTCCACGGCATTTGGACGCGATATGGCAGATACCAATTGTGTGAATTGCGGTCAGTGCGCAGCAGTTTGTCCGACAGGAGCAATCACGATTAAAAATGATACACATGATGTATGGCAGGCGATTCACGATCCGAAGAAACGCGTAGTTATGCAGATTGCACCTGCAGTCCGTGTTGCTATTGGTGAGGCATTTGGATATGAACCGGGAGAGAATACGCTTGGAAAATTGATTGCGTCTTTGAGAAAATTGGGAGTCGACTTTATTTTTGATACTTCTGTGGGAGCTGATTTGACCATTATTGAGGAAGCGGCAGAATTAGTTGAGACATTAGAAGAGGAGGGGCGCAAGTATCCGCTCTTTACCTCCTGTTGCCCAGGCTGGATTCGTTTTGTAGAAACAAAATATCCGCATTTGATGAAATATGTATCGACATCGAAATCTCCGATGCAGATGTTTGGTTCAGTCATCAAGGAGTATTTTAAAAAGCAGGATAAAAAGGAGAAGAAGGAGACTGTTTCCGTTGCAATCATGCCTTGTACGGCGAAGAAATATGAAGCTGCAAGAGAGGAATTTATGCGTGATGGAAAACCGGTTGTGGATTATGTCCTGACTTCGGAAGAAGTGATAGGAATGATCAAAGAAATCGGAATTCGTTTTGATCGCTTAGAACCGGAAGCACACGATATGCCGTTCTCCATTTATTCGGGAGCTGGAGTGATCTTTGGAGCGACTGGAGGAGTTACGGAGGCTGCGATTCGCCGTATTGTAGATGATAAGAGTCCAAAAGCTTTGAAAGATATTGAGTTTGTCGGAGCGAGAGGAATGCAGGGTACGAAGATTTGTGAACTGGAGTTAGGGGATAGAAAAGTGCGTGTCGGCATTGTCAGCGGACTTGGCAATGCGGAAGCCTTAATTCAAAAGATTGAGAGCGGAGAAGAGCATTTTGACTTTGTGGAAGTTATGGCTTGTCCGGGAGGCTGTGTAGCAGGAGCAGGTCAGCCGTTTGCACATGTCGAGGAGAAGAGTCTGCGTGCCGATGGATTGTATAAAAATGACAAGGCGCTTCAGATTAAGCGGAGTGAAAATAATCCAATTATGGCAAATCTATACGGAGATTTGTTAAAGAACAGAGAACACGAATTGCTCCATGTACATTATCCGGGACATAAAGAATAGAAGTTTTAAGATGAATTTTTAAGAAAAATAGGGAGGTTTCGTATCCTTCACATAAAAGTGTTGGAGAGCGTGGTCCTGTATCAAATTACGGTATAGCCATTCGTGGCTATGCCGTTTTTGTTTATGATAATTGTGTTTTTAGTAACCGTACTGTATAATAATGCTCGATAGAAAAATGACAAATTGGACTTGGTGAGATTCACAGAAGATTGGATAAGAACATTTTAATTTTGGCAGTAATGCAAGCAGATAAAGGAGGAAGATACTGTTGGAAATCATTTATTTTGCAGGAGGATGTCTGTGGGGAGTTCAGCATTTTATTAAAAGTTTACCCGGTGTTATTGCAACAGAAGCAGGAAGAGCGAATGGAACAACAGACACTCTCGAGGGTGATTATGATGGGTATGCGGAATGCGTAAAAACAGTGTTTGAACCTGAACAAGTATCAGTGAAAGAGTTATTGGGCTATTTTTTTGAGATTATTGATCCATATAGTATTAACAGACAGGGGAATGATATTGGAAAAAAATATCGCACTGGTGTTTACAGTACTGAGAAAGAACATTTGGAGATGGCCCAAAATTTTATTTCTGAGAGAAAAGACGCTTCTCTTATAAAAGTGGAGGTGCTTCCTTTAATAAATTATGTGAGGAGTGCTGATGAGCATCAGGACAGATTGGCAAAATATCCAAATGATTATTGTCATATTCCAAAAGATATATTGAATAAATACAGAAAATAACTTCTTTTATCACAATAGGAAAAATTTTAGGAAGAGTTCTGAAAGACGAAGTTTTTTTGAAATAATCAACCTTTTTGTCGTAAAAATAGTAGGAAAAAGACAGCTTATATGGTATGATCATACTATTCTAATTGTCATAGGGTTTTATACATGGATGATAAATATGATATGGAGAATGGAGGGCACTAATATGAAGTTAACATATGGCAGCAGTAAGAGAGGCGATGTGTCAGAGGCATTGAGAAATATTACAGAGCCTGCAGCGTTGTTTTTTTCTGTTGCGAGTGAGGATATGCTTGAGCACACAGCAAATGAAATCGAGAAAATCTTTCCTGGCGTTGCATCGATAGGAGGAGTCGGACAGGCATATATGGACAGGCAGTTTTTTGATGCAGGTGTTACAGTCATTGCAATGAAAGAAAACATTAAAGTTGTGGCAGACGTTTTAGAACAAGCATCTGTTATGCCAATTAAATATATCAGACGACTAGAAGATGCTGTAAAAGAAGTAGGGGGAGAACAGGGGAGAACAGCGTGTTTTGATATCTGTTCGGCAGGCGCAGACGTTCGCGCGGTCACAACACTGTCTAATTTTCTCTGTCCTTTGGGATATGATCTCGCAGGAGGTACGAGCAATTCGGAGGCGGTTGCCTGCAATGGAAAGGTCTATAAAGATGCATGTGCCTTTTTCATCTTTAAAAACCTCAAAGGAAAAATAAAGTCATATAAAGAAAATATTTATATACATCCGCAGGAAAATGAAAAGCAGTTTATGGTGACTGAGGCAAAACCGAAAGATTACAGAATCTGTACCTTGGAGAATATGTCTGCTGAAAAAGTATATACTTCCGAGCTGGGAATCAGCAGAGATAAAATCACAACGCAGACTTTTAAAAATCCATTCGGACATGTCTGTGATTCCGATACATATATTGTCTCTATAAAAGGCGTGGAAGCAGATGGAAGTATCACGACATTCCGTCCTGCAAATAAGATGGATTTTCTTACAATATTGAGCATGGGTGACTACCGGGAGGTGGTACAGGATACGATTTCGAGGGTTAAAAGCGACCTTGGCGGCGCATCGGCAGTGCTTTCTGTCAACTGTCTCTTTCGGTATATCATGTTCAACGATGACCATTACTGGGATCATTATCTTGCGGAAATGTGTCGCAGTTTTTCACATGCAGGTATGGTTGGTGTCGGTGAACATTACAATACACAGTTTGTCAATCAGACAATGTGCTGTCTGGCATTTGAGTAGGGGGAAAAAGAAGTGTTTAGATTATTTGGAAGCGCTGAAAATAAAGACGAAGAAAAAGGCTCCGTATCCGTTATGGAGGTGGAGAAGCAGGAGGATTTTGACAAACATCCTTTGGGCTATGCCTTGACAAGCGCATACAGGATTGTGGATGAACTGGCAGAGGATGTTTTCTTGACGACACAGAAAATGCGATATGTGACAGAGCAGCTCTCAGAGCTGAAAAATGATATCATCGGACCGCAAGGCGAAGTGAGTGCGCTGGACGATGGATTTCGTGATATCACAATGGCGGCGGATCGTTTTAATGATGTGGAGGCAGAAATTGAAGAGTCTGTCTCGGAAGCACAGCGACAGATGGATCAGTTAGAACGGGATTCCAATTCTTTGCAGGAAAATTTTAAGAATATGTCCAAGACATTTGACATGTTGCAAAGCGCATTAGAAAAAATCAATAGTAGCTTGGAAGGGATCAGCGAGGTTGCTGATCAGATAAACCTTCTATCACTAAACGCGAGTATTGAGGCGGCAAGAGCTGGTGAACAGGGAAGAGGTTTTGCGGTTGTCGCAGAAGAAGTAGGCAAACTTGCAAAAATGAGTCGAGAGATGGTAGAGGGTATTCATGCAAGTATTATGGAGGTAGAACGCCAAAGTGATGAATTGAATAAATTTATGCAGGTATCCGACGAAGCAATGCTTTGCAATATTAAGAGTATAGAACAGACTGGCCAATATTTTGATGATGTAAAGAGGAGTGTTTCAGGTACAGTTGAGGTTCGGGAAGCAATTGAAAGTGCGGTGGAGAGAAACCGTACATATGTGAAGACTGTCCAGGATTCCCTTGCTGGGACTGCCGGTATCTATAGTGATATCATTGACAGGATGGATATTGATGACAGCAAAAAAGGTGTGTTGATTGAAAAATTTCAAAATATTATCGAGCAGGCGATTGCCATGGTGGAGGAATTGCCTTGATTCGGTTTAGGGACAGTACACTGTGCACAAATAGAGAGGGACATCCTTATTTGTTGAAAAAAGGATGTCCCTTAGTAACAATTACTTTAAAGTTCTGTATTTTTCTTCACAGTATTTGCAACGATAGATTTCGTGCTCTTTGTCTGTCAGAATAAAAATCTGATCTAATTCCTGTTCAATGGAGGTAATACACCGTGGATTTTTACAGCGAATTACGTTTTTGACCTGTTTTGGGAGATGAAGTTTTCTCTTTTCTACGATCTTATCTCCTTTGATGATATTGACAGTAATGTTGTGATCAATAAATCCTAGGATATCCAAATCAAGGGCATCGATACTGCATTCTACTTTAATGATATCTTTTTTCCCCATTTTATTGCTTTTTGCATTTTTAATAATTGCAACTGTGCAGTCGAGTTTGTCTAAGTTTAAATCATGGTAAATTTTAAGGCTTGTGCCTGCCTGAATATGATCTAAGACAAAACCCTCGCTAATTCCGCTTATATTTAACATCGTGTTTCCCCCCTATACTTCGATTTCTAAAAGCGTTAAAATCAAGGCCATTCTTACATAAACGCCATACTGAGCCTGTTTAAAATAGACGGCTCGCGGATCATCGTCAATTTCTACCGAGATTTCGTTGACGCGTGGGAGTGGGTGAAGAACAAGCATATCTTTTGGAGCTAATTCCATCTTTGCCTTATCTAAAATATAAAAATCTTTCATGCGGACATAGTCTTCTTCGTTAAAAAAGCGTTCTCTTTGTACGCGTGTCGTATAGAGAATGTCCAATTTTTCCATAGCGTCCTCTAAGCGGATTATTTCTTCATATGGGATCTGGTTCTTTTCTAGAACCTCTTCCCGGATATAGCTCGGTACTTTTAACTCTTCTGGAGAGATGAGTACGAAACGAATACCCGGATAGCGAATGAGAGCGTTGATCAGTGAGTGTACTGTACGGCCAAATTTTAAATCTCCGCACAAGCCAATGGTCAGATCGCTGAGTCTGCCCTTTAAACTGTGAACGGTTAATAAATCTGTGAGTGTCTGTGTAGGATGTTGATGACCGCCGTCACCGGCATTAATCACTGGAATTCTAGAATGGAGGGAGGCAACAAGAGGAGCTCCTTCTTTTGGATGACGCATAGCACAAATGTCTGCGTAACAAGATATAACACGAATGGTATCAGAAACACTTTCACCTTTGGAAGCAGAACTAGAATCTGCACTGGAGAATCCTAAGACGCTTCCCCCTAAGTTTAACATAGCAGCTTCAAAAGAAAGACGTGTTCTTGTACTCGGTTCATAAAAACAGGTGGCAAGTTTTTTCCCGGCGCACGCATGTGCATATTTGGAAGGATTTTTCTCAATATCATTGGCAAGATTTAAAAGCTGATCCAATTCTTCTGTAGAAAAATCCATTGGACTCATTAAATGTCGCATAGTGTTCCTCCTTAATCGATTTTTACTATCATATAATAGCGAAGAGAAATTTTCAAGGGAAAAGAGTTTGCGAATATAGAGATATAATGGGAGAATTTTTTGATACTTTTTTATGGTGAGGAAGAATTATGTTATAATAAAAGAGGATTTTTTGAGTTGTAAAAATTTATATTGGACAAATTGGAGGGGGATCATCTATGAAAAGATTTGATAAAATGACGTTGGCGGTCAATGATCTGCAAGAAGAATTTGAAGAGAATGACAGTGAAATAGAGACTGCTGCAAGGGAGAGCATTGGTGAGACAGTGGCGTATATTTTGGAATGGTTTGAGATCGGTATAGATGTAGAGGATGCCATCAGGGAACGTGACTGGTAAAATGCAGAAAAGAAGTAGATATAATAAAATGAATGGTTTTTTGTCACACGGACAAGGGAGCGTTGTCTAATTAAGTAGGAGGTAA
>JAAVYC010000070.1 GCA_022790905.1 Lachnospiraceae bacterium
AGCAGATGAAAAGGAAATGTTTGAAAATATATAATAAAATAGAAACGCGATAAAGCAAATTTATAATATAGAGTAGAAAGAACTGAGAAAAGAGATATTTCAGAAATGCTGAGATGTCTCTTTTTTATATAAAAATTTTAAAGTTAATAAAGTTTATATTTTTATATCCTAAAAATAAAGTTTATATGAAAGTAATATTGACTTTATGTAATGATTATGATTTAATATCAACATAAAACAAATATAAAATACATATAAAACGAATATAAAAAGGAGAAAAAAGAATAAAAAGATAAAGGTGATTGTCATGAAAAATGGAATCACTTAGAAAGGATGTGAAGGAAAAATATGAATTATGAGGAAATAGCCCTTCAGCTTGTGCAGTTGGAAAAAGATCTGGGAATCACAGAGGGGCAGATATCTTCTCGTGTAGAAGATGGGATTTTATATTTGGATGGAAATCTGGACAGTTGGCAGAATATGATTGATTTTTGCCATAGGGCAGCGCAGATTGCAGGAATTAGGAATTTGGTAAGTCATATTAAGACTCCAGAGACGAAACAATCTGTCGTGGTAGATACGGAGCCATATAAGAAAAAAGGAATTGTGGATTCCGTAGATGTCGTAATTATCGGAGCGGGAATTACAGGTTGTGCTGCGGCACGAACATTGTCAAAATACAATTTAAAAATTCTTGTGCTGGAAAAGGAATCTGATATCTGTGAAGGGACCACAAAAGCGAATAATGGAATGATTCATTCCGGATATGATACAAAGCCAGGAAGCTTAAAAGCGTTGTATGGAGTGCAAGGAAATGCGATGTATACTCAATGGGCAGAGGAACTCGGATTTCATTTTAACAGAACGGGATCTTTTGTATGTGGATTTAATGAAGCGGATATGGAGAAGATTCAGGAGCTCTATGAAAATGGAGTAAAAAATAAGGTTCCTGGTATTGAGGTCATTGACGGTAAAAAAGCAAGGGAAATAGAACCAAATCTGTCAGATGATATGATAGGAGCCCTGTGGACGCCGAGTGCCGGTTATGTGGAACCATATGAAGTGACATTGGCATTGGCCGAAAATGCGGTGGATAACGGAGTGAAGTTTCAGCTGAATGCGCCTGTACTCGATGTTTTAAAAGAAGGAGAAAAAGTCACAGGCGTTGTAACAGAGGCTGGAATCATTGAGACAAAGGTTGTAATCAATGCAGCGGGGTTATACGCAGATGAGATCGCAAAGATGGCGGGAGATGAGTTTTATACGATCCATCCAAGGAGAGGTACTTTAGTTATATTCGATAAAGAAAACAAAGGAAAGATACATACATTTTCTGGAAAAGCTCCAGGCAATTATACGAAAGGCGGCGGTCCACAGGAGACACCGGAAGGAACACTTTTATGGGGACCTTCCGCGAAAGAAGTATCGGATAAAGAAGATCTTGGAGTGGATCAGGATGACTTGGATTTTATCATCGAAAAAGGATTAGAATTAACAAAAAATATTTCTCAGGATACTGTGATTGCCTATTTTAGCGGGAATCGTGCGGCGACTTTTAAAGAAGAGTTTGTGATTGAAAATTCCAGAAAAGTCAAGGGCTTTATCCATGTGGCGGGCATACAGTCTCCAGGTTTTGCGGCTGCTCCGGCGATTGCAAAAAGAGTGGAAGAGCTATTTTTGGAAAATATACCTCAAGCTGTGGTGAAAAAAGACTACAATCCGATTCGTATCGGAAGAAAGCCGTTTCGAGAATGTTCATCGAAAGAGCGGGAGGAAATGGTCAAAAAAAATCCGGCGTATGGAACCATTATTTGCAGATGTGAGACTGTGACAGAGGGGGAGATTGTGGATGCGATTCACGGAAAAATTCCGGCTCATACAGTCGATGCTGTGAAAAGACGAACCAGGGCTGGTATGGGAAGATGTCAGGGAGGCTTTTGCGGTGCGAAAGTCGTAGATATATTAGCTAGAGAGCTTGGAATCTCACCTGCCCAAGTGACATTAAAGGGAAAGGGTTCTGAAATTTTGACGAATCCGACGCGTCAGCAAGAAGGGGGTGAACAAAGATGAGAAGAGCGGATCTGGTCATTATCGGCGGTGGTCCTGCGGGAATGGCTGCAGCAGTAAAAGCACATGAACTGGGAATCCGGAACATTTTACTGTTAGAGAGAGATCACCATCTGGGGGGAATTTTACAACAGTGTATCCATGATGGATTTGGCCTACATAGATTTGGAAAGCAGCTGAGTGGTTGCTCTTATGCGCAGATTTTTGTGGATCAGGTAAAAGATTATGGCATTGAAGTGGAATGCGATACGATGGTTTTAGATATCTCAAAAGAAAAAGTAATCACGGCTGTCAATCAAAGAGACGGACTCATCAAAATTCAAGCAAATGCAATCATTCTTGCGATGGGTTGCCGAGAGAGAACACGTTCTCAGGTGCGAATTCTGGGTACACGTCCAGCCGGAGTGCTGACAGCCGGAGCCGTACAGAGATATATCAATATGGAGGGATGGAAGCCGGGGACACGGGCAGTCATCTTAGGCTCTGGGGATATCGGACTGATTATGGCAAGACGAATGACCTTGGAGGGAATCTCCGTGGAAGGCGTCTATGAGGTAATGCCGAATCTCGGAGGTCTTAGAAGAAACAAGGCACAGTGTCTAGACGACTATGAAATACCGTTGCATTTGTCTACGACGGTAGTTCGTGTACATGGAAAACGAAGACTAGAAGGTGTGACGGTTGCAGAAGTGGGAGCAGACAGAAAGCCGATTTCGGAAACAGAGCGTTACGTTGCATGTGATTTATTGGTACTTTCCGTTGGATTGATTCCAGAGAACGAATTGAGCAAAAATGTGGGAATCGTGATAGATCCGATTACAAAAGGGCCGATTGTAGATGATAAAATGATGACTTCCATTCCAGGAATTTTTGCGGCGGGAAATGTAGGAGCAGTATTTGATCTGGTGGACTATGTCTCTCAGACAGGGGAGAGAGCGGCACTTGGTGCGCATCAATATCTGACAACTGGCAGGGATAAAGATGCTATACAAGAAGTTCAGGCAGGAAAAAATGTTTCTTTTGTCTTTCCACAGAGATTTTGTAGAGAAAAACAGGAAGGAGAAAAAGCGAGTTTTTATCTGCGTGTCAGAAAGACTATGAAAAATGCTGTTGTGCATGTATTGTGTGGAGATGAGGAGTTATACAGCAAAAAAATCACTTTTGCAACACCACCTGAAATGGTATCTGTTCAGATTTCGCTTTCTGATACAGGCGGTAAGCCAATCACGATTGATGTGGAATAGGGAGGTGAATGAAATGGTG
>JAAVYC010000071.1 GCA_022790905.1 Lachnospiraceae bacterium
ACCGATTCGGTTTGAAAGCGGTGATGGGACAACCGTGAGCTTGCATTTTGTCTGTATCGATAAAATAGAGGAAAATTTGCAGGAATTAAAAAATAAATTAGAAATGATTACTTGAATTTATATCTCTGAGGTACATAAATATGCAAATAATCGCTAAAATCGTTTCAACGATGGGCTGCGCCGCAATTACACCATTCAGTTTCCAAACGTAATTCAGAATGATGACACCTGGAATAAACAATATTGCATTTCTCAGCAATGTAATGGTGAGCGATTTTATTGCTTTTCCCAATGCCTGAAAATAACTTGTCATCATATTGATCACACCAAGCAGTGGAGCCGATAGGCAGAGGATTTTCAAAAAGTATCCCGTTTGTTCGATTAGAACGCGATCTTGTAAAAGTATAGCGGAAAGTGACTTTCCAAAAAATACAAAAATAGCAGTGAATATTACTCCCATGAACATTCCATATAGTGCCGTATATTTCACGGTATCAGACATTCGTTTTTTTCATTTCCTCTTGAATCATTGTTGCATTTGGTGAAAAGCATTTGGGCTTCAATGATATTAATGGATTCCCTTTGTGTTCTTCACGAATCATACAGATAATATAGTAAATCGTCGCGCATACAAATCCGAAAGAGGTTGCCAATGCGGCTCCTGCTGTTCCAAGACCCAGGATCGCGATAAAAACGTAATCCAATACCATATTGATTACATTTCCAAGTACCAGTCCAACGGTACTTTCTTTGATCAGACCAACCGAACGGAACAAATGAACCCATTTGCCAGCATGATAAAAGGAGCGCTTATAAAAATCCATTTCAGGTAATCACAGGTGTAAGCTATATTA
Organism: Lachnospiraceae bacterium; assembly: GCA_022790905.1. Taxonomy (GTDB): domain Bacteria; phylum Bacillota; class Clostridia; order Lachnospirales; family Lachnospiraceae; genus Maccoyibacter. The sequence goes on from JAAVYC010000071.1 coordinate 855, forward strand.
TCTGCATCTGCACCGGATATTTTTGCCAATGGCTGCAAAAGTATCAGTCCCAAAACAAGCGTAATAGCGCCGGAAAGTGCCATCGCATATACGCAAAAATTTATGGTTGTGCCAGCTTCTTTTTTCTTCCCTTCTCCCAATAATCTGGCAATCACACTACTGCCTCCCATTCCAAAAATACAGGCAATTGACATAATAATAAGCAAGATTGGCGCGCACAGTGTTACTGCTGCGATTGTTGCGGGGTCTTTTGTCAAAGAGACAAAGAAGGTGTCAGCGATATTATAAATAAGCGTTGTAAGTTGTCCCAGCATAGCGGGTAATCCGGTTCGTATAATTGCTTTAGAGGTGTTTTTTTCTTCGAAAATGGATGTCATATTTTTCTTTTCCTCCCTTGAATTTTTTTCATTATAAGGTAAAAATATAGGGAAATGTTGCTTTCCAATAACAAGTTTCTGAGGCTTATTTGCAACAGCCTTTCGGCTAAAATTGGAACAATCACTACTATGGATGCAGCCCCTGCTTCTCTTACAGAACGAGTGATGTCCTATATGAGATATAAATGCGACGATAAGACCTTAAAAGGCATAGAGCAAGCTGCTTTTCATCTCCATTGCAGTGCGAGACAACTTCAAAGAATTTTGAATCAGAGTGAAACCGCTGGATTGGTTAAAAAACTGGGGGAAGGGAACATATAAGTTGATGTAAAGAAAATTGAAAAAATTGGTTTTATTGAAAAGCCAGACGTTTCTCTAATATATTGACAGTAAATTAATCGGAAAGGGAGATTTCCCTTTCCGTTTTTTCTGTCTCTTTTGTAGCTTTCATTTATGAAAAGTTCATTCCATCTTTATCAGTGTTGCATGTTTAGATATGCTTATTAAGCATATTAAAATATTCGATATAAGTATTTGTTATCAAGATAAGAGATGAGTATAATAAAAAAGAAAAATGTTTTTCCCAAGAGCAATGGAGAGCAATATAGTATGAAAAAGAATATGTTAGTGATGGTGGATGGAAATGAATGGTGAAAAAATTGAGTTAGAGAAATTGATTGCATATGGCTCTAAAGAAGCAATCATAGAAAATTTAAAAGATTCGGGCTGTAGCCAGGATACGATTGCGTGTTGTATTACCTGTCTGGAATGTGGAAAAAAAGAAGAACTTTTGAAACGGCTGCAAAATCACAGAAAGAATCTTTTGCACAAAGTACATGAGGGAGAGAAGCAGATTGATTGTCTGGATTACCTGGTTTATCAAATTGATCGCTGCAGGTAATTGAGATTCGTAAACAATATTAAAAATAATTATAAAATATGAAGTGGAGGAACTTAGATCATGAAAATAGTTGAGAATCAAAACTTTGATATGGAACGTGCACTTTACGGAAGTGATGGCGTGGTAGTAAAAAACTGTTCTTTTGACGGACCAAAAGACGGTGAAAGTGCTTTTAAAGAGGGAAAAAATATTGACGCGGAGCACTGCTTTTTCAATCTGCGCTATCCTTTCTGGCATGACCTTGGACTTACTATTACAGATTCGGAGATGACAGAATTTTGCAGGGCAGCTCTGTGGTATTCTGAGGATGTAAAAATCACAGATACAAAACTGCATGGAATTAAGGCGCTGAGAGAATGCAGCGATGTTCTTATTCGAAACTGTGACATCGTTTCCCCGGAGTTTGGATGGTCTGTGCGGGGAATTCGTATGGAAGACAGCACAGTAGTCAGTGAGTATTTTATGATGCGCTCGGAAAATCTGGCATTCCAAAATGTAGATTTTAAGGGCAAATACTCATTCCAGTACATCAAAAATGCAACTTTTGAAGACTGTATCTTAGATACGAAAGACGCTTTTTGGCACAGCGAAAATGTAACGGTTAAGGACAGCGTGGTGAAAGGAGAATATTTGGCATGGTATTCGGATGGTCTGACACTGATGAACTGTAAAATTCTTGGAACACAGCCTTTTTGCTACTGTAAAAACCTGAAACTGATCGACTGTGAAATGGTCGATACAGATCTTGCCTTTGAGAAATCTGAAGTGGAAGCGTATATCACAACAAAAGTTGACAGTATTAAGAATCCTTTGTCCGGTTGGATTCAAGCGCTGGAAGTGGGAGAACTGATTATGGACGATGAAAATGCGAAAGGTAAGGTTTTACTTGGAGGGCAGAAAAAAGGTAACTGTAAAATGTGCAGTTGTGCTTAATAGAGGAAGGTAGAGATGAAAAAATGGACAATGTGGATGCAAAAGAACTAAGAGAGGCACTTGGAACAAGTGATGTTACGGTAACACTATCTATGGAATAGAACAGGAGGAATGAGGAATGGCAATAAAACAAACGGCAGGAAAAGATTCACTGGGCGATTTTGCTCCGAAATTTGCACAACTTAACGATGACGTATTATTTGGTGAGGTATGGAGTAGAGAGGATCAGCTTTCCCTTAGAGACCGTTCTCTGGTAACGGTTACGGCACTGATGGCGCAGGGACTTGTAGACTCTTCTTTCCGATTTCATCTAGAAAGTGCAAAGAAGAATGGAATCACCAAGACTGAGATTGCAGAAATTTTAACTCATGCAGCTTTTTATGCAGGATGGCCGAAAGCGTGGGCGGCATTTCGTATGGCAAAAGAAGTCTGGGAAGAAAAAACAGTGATGGAGAGTGCGAGAGAGGATCATGAAAATTCTATGATTTTTCCAATCGGGCAGCCAAATGATGCATATGCGCAGTATTTTGTAGGGCAAAGTTTTTTAGCTCCGATTTCAACAGAGCAGGTGGGGATTTTTAATGTGACCTTCGAGCCGGGGTGTCGAAATAACTGGCATATCCATCATGCAAAAAGTGGTGGAGGTCAAATTTTAATCTGTGTCAGCGGACGTGGATTTTATCAGGAATGGGGAGAAGAGGCGCAGGAACTGTTGCCAGGGGATGTGGTAAATATTCCGGTTGGTGTAAAGCACTGGCATGGAGCGGCGCCTTGCAACTGGTTTTCCCATCTAGCAGTTGAGGTTCCGGGTGAAGAGACGTCTAATGAATGGCTGGAGCCAGTGAATGAAACGGAGTATAGAAATGCAGTGTGTTAAGCGACAAAAAAAATCTGATTTGAAGATCATAAATGTGACTTTTATGCAATTTGTATGTGATTGTTAGATCGCAAAATTTCACAGATATGTTGGTTTTCTAATAGTTCAAAAAGCGGAGCCGGAAAGTAAGGAAGGAATTACAGAGCAATCCACCGAAACATCGTTTTTTCATTCAATGGACTTGCTCTGCCTTATATTACTACATGATGATAAATCCGTTTCCGTTAGCGATAATCTTCTGTTGCGGATACACTCGCCGATGGAATAGCCGCAGATAATATAGAAAACCCTCTGGAAATGGAAACTCGAAGAATACGCCTGTTTTGTAATTTCAGCATAGTCTATGTTTTCAGTAATAGGGTCTTCCATATAGTCTATCGCCTTTTGTAATCAGGATGGGAAGTACCATTATTGTCATTCTGTTTCTTTTTCCACTAATTTGTACAATTCATACGCCCTTTCTTTTGTCAGTTCTGCAGCTTTATTGTTGATTGCCATTTGCTGCATTGAGCCACCTTCGAACTCTGCGCCTGCGTCAGCGGATATCCGTTCTTTCATAGTAATCCATTCTCGTTCTTCTTTTGTGAGCGCCTCCATTTCCTCCGGTGTCATAATTCGTTTCAAGACATTCCATACCTCGTTTAAAGCACAGTCCCATATTCGATATAGTTCTTCGGTCTTTTCGTTATATTCCATCTGAGAAAGTGAACCCTCTTGAATTTCTGCTTCCAAACCAGCAGCTGATTCTTTCCATAGGGACATACTTTTTGTCAGAGCTTCTACTATATCTTGACTGTAAAAACCATAGTCGTGTACCTTATTATGTAGGGCATAAAATGGGAGGTTTGTCTCTTCGGCGAACGAATCACTGTAGGTTTTTATCCAGCTTTTAAACTCTTCGGAAAACTCAGCCAGTGGAGCACCAGGCAAATAGATGAAAAGCTCTTTCGCATCGTCTAATCCATAAGCGTTACTGTAAATAAAACGCCTGTCATCTATGATTTCCTCTGTGTTGACTTCTTTTTCGTAATCTAATTTTTCAATCTGTACCGCATAAGTGTAATCATTGATTTTTTTTGGCTGCGAAAACTGTCCAGTAAAAGCACACAGATACACAATTCCTCCAGGATAACCATCTCCTGTATCGCCCATATTCGAATCAGAATATTGACCGGAAAAACTACCATCTGCATTTATATTCAGAGTCGTCTGCCATGCACCTGCGCCGCTGCAAAAACAGAATTCTGTTGTCGAAAGGTCTGCAAGAGAAAAACTTTGTTCTTTTGAATCTTCAGCATTTTCTGTGTTGCCGCTGTTGTCTATCGTTTCGGTATTTTCAAGATACTCTTTTTCCTTCTCATCGGATGATTCTGTTGTTGCAACGGTTTCTGTTTTTTTCTCGGTATTCACAGTCTCATCAATTTGTGCGCTCCGTTCATTCTCGCATCCGCTTACACCAAATATCATGCTTCCCGCTAAAATAAGTACTGCTAATTTTTTTCTCATGGTTTCCTCCGTTTCTTTTTCATATGGGTATATTTTAGAATTGTAATATCAATTCCCAAGTATTAAATTTTTCTGATAGGTATGCGGTATCAATGACTTTTTTCCTTCAGAAAACAATGCCGCAAATTTTAATTCATATAGTTGATTTTAAATTAATTGTTTACGATTTGCAATGTGTATTTACCACCGAGATTTTTTGGGGATTTTGCTTATTATAGGAACTTGGATATGACAGACGCAAAGCGGCATTTTCCTGCTCGCTTGGTGTGAAAGCAAGCCTTTTTTCAAAGAAAATTTTCTTTTTTAGGTTTGAAGATTCGATTCTACTATATGCTCTAATTCTTTTTGGAGTTGCTGCAAAAAAGCGTTGGAGGCCTTCGAAAAGACTTGATATTTTTTCCATATGATACAAAGTCCAGCTTCTAAGGTAGGATATAGCGGGCGAAAACAAAGGGTGCTGTCCCCAGTCGTGTTAATCAGTTTATCTAAAGCAATCACATATCCGAATCCCTTTTTTACAAATTGTGATGCATTATAGATCAAATCGTAAGTAGCAACAATGTTCAACTTTGCAATGTCTGTTTTTAACCATGAAAACATTTCGCTATTGATAGAAGTCTGATGGGAAATAATGAGCGGTTTATCCCATAAATCTTCTGCAATAATGGAATCCTTTTCTGCCAGAGGACTGTCTTTTTTCATTAAAACACCCCATGTATCTTTTAAAGGAAGTCTTATATAATCGTATTTGTTTACGTC
>JAAVYC010000072.1 GCA_022790905.1 Lachnospiraceae bacterium
CAAACTCTCCAGAAGCGATATCCAGCGATACATCATCTAGCGCTCGGACTTCATTCTCCCCTGGATTATAAATTTTTTTCAAATTTTTGACTCTGATTAACGATTTCACAATTTCCTCCCTCTTACATCTGTATTATTAATTTAATACAATAATACATTTTCTATTTTTTGTCAAATGTTTATATACATCAGAACAAAAGTGTGCGTAGCTGCGTATCCTGTAAGTTATTGTATAGAAAATTCCTCTATAAATTCTCTATTACTATATAGTAACGAATAAAGCTTTTTATTCTCTTCAAAAAAAGAACCGGTCAACAGAATTTTTCAATCCTGTTGACCGGCTTTTCATTTTTTACTTAATGATGAAACAGACGAATCTTCGTAAACGCCATTGCCATATCGTATTTATCGCAAGTCTCAATTACATTGTCGTCGCGGATTGACCCACCCGGCTGTGCCACATACTTGACACCGCTTCTGCGGGCCCGCTCAATATTATCTCCAAACGGGAAGAATGCATCTGATCCAAGGGCCACATCGCTCATCTGATCCAACCACGCGCGTTTCTCCTCGCGGGTAAAGACTTCTGGTTTTACTCTAAAGATCTGTTCCCATACGCCATCCGCTAAGACGTCCATATAGTCCTCTCCGATATAGAGATCAATGGAATTGTCACGGTCTGCTCTTCCGATTCCGTCCACAAATTGCAGTCCCAGCACTTTCGGAGACTGACGCAGCCACCAATTGTCTGCCTTCTGTCCCGCCAGACGGGTACAGTGGATTCTAGACTGCTGTCCTGCTCCAATACCGATTGCCTGTCCGCCTTTCGTATAACATACAGAATTGGACTGCGTATATTTTAGGGTAATCATCGCGATCGTCAAATCAATTCTTGCAGACTCTGGAAGTTCTTTATTTTTTGTCACAATATCAGAGAAAAATGTATCGTCAATCTTTAATTCGTTTCTGCCCTGTTCAAACGTAATGCCGAATACTTCTTTTCTCTCCAGTTCTTTTGGCATATAATTTGGATCGATCTCAATCACATTATAATTGCCTTTCTTTTTCGCTTTTAAGATCTCAAGCGCTTCCGATTCATATCCCGGCGCGATCACTCCGTCCGACACTTCTCTTTTAATGATCGAAGCAGTTGCTTTGTCGCAGACGTCGGAGAGTGAGATAAAGTCTCCGAAAGAGGACATCCTATCTGCACCTCTAGCTCTCGCATAGGCATTGGCAAGAGGCGTCCATTCTATATCCATATCGTCGACCCAGTACATCTTCTTTTCCACTTCCGACAAAGGGAGTCCCACTGCCGCCCCCGCTGGAGAGACGTGCTTAAAAGAAGTCGCTGCGGCAAGCCCGGTGGCCTTTTTTAATTCTCTCACCAACTGCCAACCATTTAGGGCATCTAAGAAATTGATATATCCCGGCTTTCCATTTAACACCTTAATCGGAAGTTCTTCCTCCTCTATGTAGATACGGGACGGTTTCTGGTTTGGGTTACATCCGTATTTTAACTCTAATTCTCTCATTCTCTTCTCCTAATCAGTGGTTTTTATTCACAATTTTCGTCTCATATGTTCCGGTTGCAAGATCAATATATCTGACAAATAAGGATACCTTATTCTCTTCATTCAAGCTATTCCAGAGCAACTCTGTAAACTCCTCCATATCATCTGGAATTGAGATCAGCTCCGGTTCCCCTTCAAAACTTGGAAGCGGATCTCCGTCTCCCATATAAGTGTGTATAAAATGTCCCTCTCCCTCTGTCGGATTCTCATAAGCAAACGTATAACGATTGCAGGAATCCGGATTTCCATTATTGCTTTTTAAAATAGACATGGCATAATTGTACTTGCCTTCCTCCACATGCAGGATTCCGGAAATACGCGGCGTATAATTTGGTGCATCCGGTTCAAATTCCCTGGTGCGCAGTGCCTGTTCAAACGTCTGCTGTTTGTCCATCAATTCGTAAATCGTATCGGTCTGATCGCCGTTTGTCACAATGGTCTTATTGCCAAGAACACGCACAGGTGCATAGATGATAAGACTCGGATCACTCAATTTCGATGGATCAAACGCCTGCGTACGAATTCCCTCTCCCTCTGTCACAAACACACGGTTTCGGCTGTTCTCACTTCTTCCCATAATAAAATATGCCATTACCGCATGTCTTCCATTTGCTGATTTTCCGATGATAATCCCACGTCCTGGATAAGAATTATTCTGCAACTCTTTTTCAATTGATTTCATTTCCATGAATTCTTTTCTCCTATGTTCTAATCAAATCCTACAAAAATTTCTTTACATCTGCCAGTGTATCTGCAATGCCATAAATCATGTGACGCACCTCTTCCATCGGCGGTGCAAGATCCGGTACCATCACAACTCTCATTCCCGCTGCATATGCAGAGCGCACCCCATTGTCTGAGTCCTCCACTGCCATACAGTGTTTCGGTTCCATCCCCAACTGCCGGCAGACCTCTAAATAGACATCCGGTTTTGGCTTACTGTTTTTCACATTCGAGACACTGATCACGCGATCGAATTTGTTGTCAAATCCAATTCTTTTTAGATATTTTAATGCAAGGTCTAAATAGGTCGCTGTTGCAACTGCAACAGGATAATCGTTTTCTCTCAGATAAGCTAAGATCTCATCTGCTCCCGGCTTTTTTGGAATACCATTCTTGTCGATATATTCTTTAAAATTCTTATCTCTGGTATCACAAAAATATTGAAAATCAAAGTCTTTTGAACAAAGTTCGTGGAATCTCTCTTCCATCAGTCTTCCGTTTAAACTACGAAAGTTCAGCATCTCCTCAAACGAGACCTCATATCCCATTTCTCTTATAATTTTTTGTTCAATCGGAAAATAGATTCTCTCTGTGTCAATTAAGGTTCCATCCATATCAAAAACAACTGCTTTGATCTGTTTCTCCATGATTTTCCTCACTTTTCTTTTTTCTTATTTTTGTTTCCCCAATACAGCCTTCGATTTAATTCTTAAAACTGTGAATCGGCGCCGGAATTCTTCCACCCCTGTTCACAAATGCCTCACAGGAATATCCGTTGACTGGCATAATCGGCGCATAACCTAACAGCCCTCCAAATTCTACCGTCTCCCCGACATCCTTCCCGATGACCGGAATAATGCGAACCGCTGTCGTCTTCTGATTCATCATGCCGATTGCCATCTCATCTGCAATAATTCCGGAAATTGTCGATGCTTTTGTATTTCCCGGAATGGCAATCATATCCAATCCGACTGAGCAAACGCAGGTCATTGCCTCTAATTTTTCCAACGAAAGGGCTCCTGCCGTCACGGCATCGATCATTCCCTGATCTTCACTGACTGGGATAAAAGCCCCGCTTAAGCCTCCCACATAAGAGGATGCCATAACACCGCCTTTTTTCACCTGGTCATTTAAAAGGGCAAGCGCTGCCGTTGTCCCCGGCGCACCCGCATATTCAATGCCAATCTCTTCTAAGATTCCCGCCACGGAATCCCCGATTGCCGGCGTCGGAGCTAAAGACAAATCAATGATTCCAAAAGGAATCCCTAACTTCTTAGACGCCTCCTGTGCCACTAATTGTCCCACTCTTGTCACTTTAAACGCTGTTTTTTTAATAGTCTCACATAAGATCTCAAAATTCTCTCCGCGCACTTTTTCTAACGCCGTCTTTACGACTCCCGGTCCTGATACACCGACATTAATCACGGCGTCGGCTTCCGTCACACCGTGAAAAGCGCCCGCCATAAACGGGTTGTCATCCGGCGCATTGCAAAGGACTACCAACTTTGCACATCCCAAAGAATCGTCCTCTTTTGTGTATTCTGCCGCTTCTAAGATAATCTCTCCCATCAACTTTACGGCATCCATATTGATTCCTGTTTTCGTGGAACCGACATTGACAGAACTACAGATATATTCTGTCTCTGCCAGCGCCTTTGGAATGGAACGTATCAGCAGCTCGTCACTTTTTGTCATTCCTTTTGAGACGAGGGCGGAATAGCCGCCAATAAAATTAACGCCCACTTCTCTAGCCGCATCATTTAGGGTTTTTGCAATCGTCACATAATCTTCTGACGTTTTACATGCCGCTGCTCCGACTAAAGAAATCGGCGTAACCGATATTCGCTTATTGACAATCGGAATACAATACTTATTTTCGATTTCTTTTCCAACCTTTACCAAATCTTTTGCAACCGCTGTAATCTTACGATAAATATTTTCATTTACTTTTTTTAAATCCGTATCCACACAGTCCAAAAGACTGATCCCCAGAGTGATTGTACGCACATCTAGATTCTCATGCTCAATCATCTTATTTGTCTCATTTACTTCCCAAATGTTAATCATGGCTTCTCCTTAGATCCTGTGCATTTTCTCAAAAATTTCTTCTCTCTGACATTTGATATCCACGCCGATTTCCTCGCCAATCTGCGCTAACTCTCTTGAGATTTCCACAAACGGTTTTTCTGTTCCCGCCAGATCCACAATCATCATCATATTAAAAAAGTCCTGTACGATGGTCTGTGAGATATCCATGACATTAACGCGATTATTGGCCAGATAGGTGCACACTTTGGCGATGATCCCAACCGTATCTTTTCCCACCACTGTTATAATCGTCTTATTTGCTGCTGTTTCCATCTTTTTTCCTTTCTTCTCTCTATTCTGTCTTATATTTTTTATTTTCATTCTGACTGTAGGAAATCTGAGATACCTCTTTATATGACAAGCATCGGAATCGCCTCAGCGCGCTTTGCCACATAAATTGGAAAATCGTTCCCCTTGTAAGGATTCTCTCCGAGCGTAACTTCCTGCCTGACCGTCTCATAGGCGAGTTCCTCATAATTATTCTCTTTGCTCAGATGTCCCAAAATTACAGCTTTCATTTTATCATGGAGCACTTCTCCCAACAGCTGTCCCGACACCTCATTCGAAAGATGCCCTTTTTCCCCTAGAATTCTCCTCTTGAGAGGATAGGGATAACTTCCCACTTCCAACATATGTACATCGTGATTTGCCTCTAATAAAAGCATGTCTAATCCCTGCAATTTCTCTATCACGTAGTCATCATATTTTCCCAAATCTGTGATAATTCCGATCCTTTGATTCTCACTCTTTAAAAGATAGGCAACTGGATCTTTTGCATCGTGGGATGTCCGAATTGGATGTACAATCAATTCTCCAATCGCCACATCGGTATCCGCTTCTATGACGTGAAAAAGCGACGGGTCTATTTTCCCAACAGATGAAGTCTTCCTGATGGCCTCTATCGTCCCCTTTGTCCCATAGATCGGGAGTCCATATCTCCTCGCAATCACTCCAAGTCCGCTGATATGATCCGAGTGTTCATGCGTCACTAAGACTCCTTCCATCTCATTTGTCTTTAGTCCTACAGAGTTCAATCCCGCCTCAATTCTCTTTCCACTGATTCCCGCATCGATGATCACATGACAATTCTGTGTCCCTGCACAGATACAATTTCCGCTGCTGCCGCTCGCTATGCTACATAATTCCATTATTCTGTCTCTTCCCAATAAATATCAATCACATCTCCGTCGTTTAACTCCGCTGTATATTCCGCATTTTTCCCATTTAGATGCGTCACAATATTGCGTCCTCTCGAATCATTCAAATTAAAATCAATATATTCAAATACATCGACATAAACATATTCCTTTTTGCCAAGCAAAAGAATCGTCTCACCGTTTGCAGTCACCTGAACAGCCTTTTCTTTCTGTTCCGTCTTTTTTTCTTCTACCTGATCCTTTTCTTTCCCTTCCTCTGCCTTTTCTTCCAATACGGCTTTGGATTCTGATGTTATCTCCTCCTCACCCTCTATGGCAGCTTTTTCTGTCTCTTCTTCATTTTTTTCTTCCATGTCATCTGCATGGGTTCTCGTCTCCACAATCGTCCATTCTACCGAAAAGTTCTCATAGACTAACGTATTCATATCTGCATCCCGATTATTGACTAAAATTTCCTTGTCCATATCCAGCTCCACATCCATGAATTCTGCTAACTGTTCTAGCGTATAATATCCTCTTGTCTCAACTTTATCCCCCTCCTGAATCTGATAATAAGGAGGTTCTAAGACTCCGTTGACTTCCACAAACCGCGGACAAGTCACCACTTTTCTATTTACCTCAAATACAATTGTGGACTCCGTATATTCCTTTAACTCCTCGATCGTTCCAGTCGCATCTTCACCGGCTGTCGACGACTCAATTATGATCTCACAGTTTGGCTCTAACGGCGTATTGATATTGACCACTTTTCCATTCATCTTTACAATCGCCGATTCGCCGCTCTCTCCTCTTAAAATGCGAGGCTTGCCATTCACGGTAAAGTTGATTTCTTTTCCCCGTTTTGGGAAGAGCTGATCGTTTGGAAATC
>JAAVYC010000073.1 GCA_022790905.1 Lachnospiraceae bacterium
ATCTCATAATCGTGAAGTTCCGACATAAATGCCGTTAAGATTCCCAGTCCTGTACTATCCTCCATATAATCGCCATTTACAGCAAAAATTTTCGATTTTCTGACACTGCTGCGCCAAATAAGGCTCGGCAATTCCTCGTTATCCACTTCGGTGTCCTCTTTCATCCCAACCATATAATGCTTTGTCCCCGAATGCGTGACATACCACGGCTCATTCAATTCCAGATCCTGTTTCTTTTTCTCTTTCTTCGTCGTCGCATAATATTGCATAGAACCTCCAAGCAAGAATCCCTCAAAGAGATGAACACCCTCAATCTGTGTCGATTCCGTCTTAATCTGAGTAATCCCCAAAAGTTCTTGCAGACCTGATTCCTGCTCTATTACAGCAGTCTCTGGCAGATTACAAAAAATCAAATTTGTTCCCTTCTCCGTCATTTCAAGAAGCGTTTGTACATCCCCCTTAAGATCCAAATAGTTAGAATCTAGTAAAACTGCCTCCGGCAGATCTTGTGTGTCCGCCTTGCAGTCTGATAACGACATATAGTGTGCAATCTCACGTTTTGTATAACTCGCCCACTCTGCTACAACTCTTCCAACATTTGTTCCTTCTATATCTCCGATGTAAACAATCAAATCTCTTTTTTTCTGCTCATCTGTATGCAAAGTATCTTTTTTTTCAGTCCCCTGCTTCTGAGTCTTCTCATATTCATTTGTCCCATAATCATTCCACTTTTCTTTGGTTACATTAGAAAACTGAAACATAAAAAACAGTACAAACATAACGCCTGTAATTGTCAAAAATTTTCTGCGAGATAACATTCCAGACTCTCCTTATTTTTTTCCATATGTCTTGGTATTATAGCCATAATCAATCGCAAAATTATAGAAACTGTAAGTATTCTGTTCAATTCGATAACAGATAAATTCATCACTCTCATAATATACTTTCATCTCATTCGGATACTTCTGTTGAAACGCTCGCGCCCAACTATACATTCTAGACATAACAACCCAGCGATTTTCTCCCTGATAAATACCGAGACCTTCCGCCACTGGCAGCTTGCGATCCGCTCCTTTTTTAGAAATCTTCTGCCCGCTGTTCTCATACGTAACCGAATAGTCCAACGGAATCTTCTCGATAAAAAAATAAACTCGGTTTGTTGGAATCACAATTTTTTTCTTTTTTTCCCCTTTTTTGTATTCCATATTTCGCAAAAATTTAATCGTCTCATAGTGATATCCATATTCTTCGCACATACGCAATTCATCATTTGCAGAGCATATTGTCCAGGTCTTCTCCTCGTCATTGTGCAGGATATTCGTCAGGCAAGTAATGGCAGAGTTTGTCTCGAATCCTTCCATATAAAGCGGATCTTTCACCAAATCTTTCTCTGTCATATAAAAACCAATTCCACAGACAAGGGCAAACGATACCACATGTATCATCCATTGAAACCGAACCCATCCCAACAAAAGCGTCAGGCAGGCATCGGCACAAAACACCCAGACAATCGGAACCATATATGCATAAAAAATCGCACACCGGTTGCTGTCCATCAGCTCAGGAAGTCCAAGCTTATTAGCCATCAGCAAAACACTCATAAAGACCATAAAGCATACTGTGGATAAGATCCTTGCCCCATAATCCTGCTGTTTTAAAATAAAAAGCAGGATCGACACTATCAACAGACATGCCATGCCACCACAAATACTGCGATACAGCACTAGATCATCACTAGATGAAAGCCAGTAATCTATACTATCTCTCAAAATATCCCATGTATCTTTTGCCTTCGTTTTCATTCTATTTTTAAAAGAAACACTCCACTCTTTGAACAAATCTTTATATAGTACAACCGATTCGCGATCCTCTTTTTTTACTTTTGATGATTCTTTTTCACTATGTTCTTTTTGTTGATGATCAACTTCTTCTCCACTCGATACCACACTCATTCCCCATTTCAAAGAACCCTGAAGCGGCGTTCCAGTGACATAGGCGATCCCCATCGGCAAAATGGCTATTATCACACCGAAAACTCCCGCTAAAAGCACAGGAAAAAAATATTTTTTTCTAAAAAAGCGGAAACCATACCCCACTCCGATTCCCAGGCAAAACAGTCCCGCAATCATAGTTCCATAAAAATGCACCGCCAGAGTCAGGCTAAAACTTATCGCAAATCCAACCAGATACCAATTAGCACGCCGCTTCATTTTATGGTCGTCTAACTCTGCCTTTCTCTTTTCAAAATAGGCAAAGAGAAAATAGATACTAGGAAGGATAAAAATCATTCCAAATTCCTGAGGCAAAGAGCTGTAAAATCTCATATAAACAGACTCACTGAACTGCGACGATACCGCATAAATGCCTGCCCCCGCATAAGGTAAAAATTTAGACCGACAACATCCTTTTAAAAATGCGAATAACATATAATGTACCAACAAGGTCTGCACCACCCAAAACAAGCGCAGTAAAGTATACGTCGCAATTCCAAATACCGTGTGCAGATAGTAAATCACACAGTGAAAACCAAACGGATAGACACCATCCACAAAGATCTGACAATCCTTGCTCATATAATTAATCCAATAATTGTGAACCGGAATGTCCGATGCACAATAGCCATATGTCCGAAACATATTAGATCCATAAATCCAAAAAACCAGCGCGGTCACTACGAACACTAAAATCCAATCTAGAGAGTGTTTTAAGATTACTTTTTGACACCATTTTCCAAAGCAGCGCAGCTCTTTCCCGATCCAGAACCAAGTTTTTTCAAGCTGAGAACGAACTCCTACCTGACCGTTTAGAAATCGGCGGGTAGATTCAAAACAGGGTTCTAAAGTTTCTCGTACCGGCAAATGATTTATTTTGATCATCGCCGCAATCGCTGGGACTACCGTGAAAAAAATCAGGGTGAAGCGGTTTGAGATATGGAGTAATTGCAGCAAAAAGACGAGATTAATCACATAAAAATTTCCCAGAATACAGTAGATCATAAATCGAACTGAGAGACTTTGCGTCTTTAATTTTCGGCGAAGAACAAAAAAAGGAGGCAGGAACGTGATCAAGAAATACGCCAAAAAGATTTCTATCAATTGTAATACACTCAGCATTTTCATGGACACGTTCCCCACCTCCTAACTAAACGTCCGAATCAACTCCAGGGTTTCATTATTAAGCACAATTTTAGACTTTTTCAACTCCTCCAATTCCCGAAAAAAAGCTTCTCTTTGCTGTGTAGCAAAATATAACTTTAACATACACGTATAGGAAGACAATTCATCTGGATATTCTTCCTTTCCTCTTTTACACCACATCTCACAAATTTCAAAATTTTTGATTTCCATGAGACGCAGACAAATGATCTCAAAATGGGTCGCCTGCATCGCCTCTTTTTTACATTGATAAAAAATCTCTCCTGCTTTTTCTAACATCCCCACAAAATATTTTTGCTCCATAATGCCAAAAACCTTTTGCTTTAGCACACCGTTCATATATTCGATGAGCATAGGTGCATACTGCGCTCTCTTTTCGTTCTCCTTTTCATTTTGCAATTCCAGATAAATCTTTTGTGACTTTTCCCTGAAATCGTTGAGTTCATCCCTCAAGACAGAGGCCGCATAATGGGACGTCTCTGAGTCCTCACTATTTAGTGCAAGTGCGATAGAGGTCAGAGATTTTTGGACATCCCCACGGACAACATTGAGCATTAACGTACGCAAACTATTCTTATCACTGACGGCAATCGCCTCCTCCAATGGCACGATATTCCTCTCTCTCTCCTCATCGGCCTTGACAGACGTCTTTACGCGCTCTTTGCTAAAAATGACATCTTCCAAATCTACATCCTGATAAAAAAAGACAAAATAGAACACTTTTCCCGCCAAAAAGAAAAGAGGCCCCACAACTGGACAAAATAGCATAATCAACGCACAAAAAACATGTCGTATATGGATTCCTTTCCTTTCTTTCTCTGTGACACTAAAAACGGTTACCCAGACAAAATACCCCAGCACAACAAGCGTATTTAGAATCAAAATTCCTAGAAACATCCGTTCTCTCGGTCCCATACAATCATCACTTCCTTTTGGATATCACTGTATATCCGGCTTCTTCAAAACGCTTTTTTACATAAAGCGCTCCTTCTTTTCCTGTATTTGACAAAAGTACATAGAGATTTCCATCCTCTAATTCTCCTAGATAATCGCTTTGACGCAGCATCGTAGTAAGCGCTGCGCCTATCTCCCGCCTACTTTTACCAACCTTATCAATCTGCAATATCGTACATTCCGTCAGACCTTTTTTCTTGGCTCCAAGATAAGCTTTTACCAAATCGAAAAATGCCTCTCTCTCCAAAATATTTGTGCCTCCCACATAACGCTTATCTTCCAATGCCTGTTGATACCGATTTGCCCGAATCACGGCATTCTGAATCAAATAGCTGACAATCATCAACATATTGGACTGATTCAAATTCATTCTTTCCCATGGAATGCCCCAAATCATCAGAATTAACTGCATCTCATCCTCCGCATAGATGGCATTCGCCATCAGAGGATATTTTTCTTCCAATTCTTTGTTGATATAAACTTTTCGCTCTAAAAGCGCCGTATAGAGATCTCCAAATTTTGTATAGTCAATCGAATTGCCAAGTTGTCTCGCCGTCTTAGAAGTAGCTGAAAAAAGGCGGGCGTAAGTACCATTGGCCACCGTATAAATTGCAACATCCTCACTGTTGACCAAACGTGCGACAACTTCCGCAGCGTAAAAAAGCACTTCCTCTGGTGCATACTGTTCCAAGCTTGAGGTAATCTCGTAGATCTTTCCAAAACTGTCATTTTGATTTACGAGTTGTGTCTCAAGAATATTTTTCATGCGGACATTACTCAGATTGATATCATGAATGTCATCTAGCTGCCCTTCTAGATAATCGATCTCCCTTTTGCCCTCACTGTCGACAATTTTAAGGCGATCTTTCATATATCCGACTACCATTCCGAGAATAAAAAGCTGCGCAATCCACACATATGTATTGTAATCCAACAAAACATCAAAACCAGATCTGCCATACATCTGTCTAAAACAATATCCTGCGACAGCCAAAATCGCAGAAAATACCGCCTGCATCTGGCCATGGACAATCGCAAACAGCAATACGTACAACAGATAAAAATCCAGATTTGCAAAATACTGACTCCCCACTGCCCGATTATTCAACATAAAAAACGGAATAAAACAGACCAGATTTTCTACAAATGGCACAAGGATTCGCAAGATCTCTTTTGTCCTCTGTTTCAGACGTCCGATCAGACCCAGTCCTCTATCACCCGCTTCTAAAAATACACTGGCATGGCGTTTCATATGTACCACAGTCTCTTTCACAATGTTTTCTAATGAATGAAAAATACGTGTATCAAACTCTCTCTCAAACACTTTTCCAGATAAAACGAGACGGTGATTTTCTCCCACTGAATGATCTATTATTTTCACACTCTTTCCGAAAGATTTCTGCACCATCTGTGCTACATCCAATTCATTTACAATCTCCCCGGAAGATACGTGATATAGAGAATTCCTGTGATGATCACATACCATGATTTTATAGATAAACTCTACCGCATCTGAGACATAGAGCAATGAGAATTCATTTTTTCCATTTGCCGTCACACTCCCATTTTTGAGTGCCTCCAGACACATTTTAGAACAGATTTGATTGACCTCTTTCCTACTTCCCGGGATACAATACAGATGATCCAAGCGCATAAGAACGATATCCATCCCCATAGTCTCTTTATAATTCATACAGAGTTTTTCCCCCTGAATGATCGCCATAGCTTTGACACTTTTTGCAGATGTCGGCTCTGGTTCCATGATATCATTCGGATAAGAGCCATCATAGACTTCCTCCGAAGACAGATAAATGAACCTTCCTTTTCCCAACGCAAAAAAAGAGAGCAAGACGTTCACCAAACCAGCCAGATAGCGAACTGATTCCTCATTAGCACGCATCCAATCAAAATTCGTATCATAAGCTCCCATAAATAAGACCACATCGGGATTCACGCTCTCAAAAATCTCTTTTAGACTCGGACTTTCATAGGAAAAATCATACTTTTCAAACACTTTATGGTATGAAAATATTTTGTTTTCATTGCCAGTTAATACATAAACTCGGTGCCCCTCTTTGTTCAATTTATTTATCACAGTATTGATTACTGCCCCAGCACCACCAACTAATAAAATATTCATGGTTTCCCGACTCCTTCTATCATTTATCCAATACTGTCTCAATAATTACCAATGCAAAATTACTTTTCCTATTACATTGGAAGAATTCCGTTCTTCCTCCGTGAGTTCTTTTGCACGACAAAGTCTCACAGTTCCATTTTTATCCGTATAGATCAGAAAAAAATCTTTTTCCTCCACATGCAGATAGCGCTTTGCATAGATCATCTTTCCATTTTTTCCCAATTCTTTTGCATATCGTTCACCCTGATAGGATGCGATTCCATAAAAAATAGAAAACAGAAAAACCAGATAAACCATACACAGCATTGTGATAGCAATCCTAATTCCCTTTTTTCTATGTACTTTTACCTTTTTCTTCCTCTTCTTCAGTTTTTTCTCCCGGTCTCTCATCCCATTCTCCCGCACACATTTTGTAAAATTCAAATTTGTGCCGTCGCATCTTTATATAGTATATTATAATTGAATTTATGAGTCAATCTATGATATAATACTTTTCACTCTTTTTCTTCGACTTTTTTCCGCATTTAAAAATTTTTTATCTTATTTTCCCCAAAATTATCATTTTTTAATAAATGCCTTGTATAATTTTCTATTTCACTTATTTTTTCCCATAAGAAAAAACAAAGTACCTATATTTTTCATATAATATACTTTGTTTTCTAAATTTTATTTTTCCATTTTTATGATAAACAAAAACCACCCATCTTTGGGACGAATACAATATTCTTTGAGCAGTTTAAAATTCCTATTCAGACGAAGCTGTTTTTTTACAAATCCATTCTCATTGGAATATAGGATGATAATTCCATTCTGCTCTAAATGTCTCTGGGAACTCTCAAAAAACTTTCCATAAAAAGTATCCTGTTCCTCTCG
>JAAVYC010000074.1 GCA_022790905.1 Lachnospiraceae bacterium
AAAGAGAGCCAGGTAAGCAATCGCAATAAAATGCGTTATCTGGATAAGTAGTAAAAAAACGGATGAAAATACCCTGAATGATAAATGCTGGATTTATCGGGGAAGTTTCATCCATTTTTATTTTTGTATGAAAAAGTCCTCTGGGTAAGATGATTCTGTGAGATTTTTTCCTGTAATATAAAAAACTTTTCATCTATAGGCAGGTGTGATATAATTGAAATATTGTATAAGAATGAAATAAAAAGGGTGTATGGAAAAGGATGATTCAGGAAGAAAGAGTCCGCTATATGACAAGGTTAGCGATTTATGATGAAAACAGAAGTAAGATAAATAAAAAGCAGATGCAATATCATCGGCGGGATTATATGGCATTTGAGATGATTAAAAGCTTTTTTTGCGGGAGCGCTGTCTTTGTTCTAGTTGCATTGTTGATTGGAATTTATTTGACAGAGAGCGGAATGAAGGGGATTGCTACATCCGATTTTTTCCGTCTGTTACTTCTTTTGTTTGTAATCTATATGATTTTTATGGTGTTATTTTTGGTATCTACGTATCACATCTATAGTGCGCGATACGAAAAGGGACGCAGAGAGTCTAGAGAGTATTATAATATCCTTAAAAAAGTGAATGAACTCTACGAGCAAGAAGAGATCGAAAAAACGTCTGAGGAAGAGTTTTAAAGGGGCGGGAGGATTATTATGACAAAACTCATAGAATTGAGGGAAAAGATTCTTGGACTATATAGAAAAAATAGTCGGATCATTATTGCGTTAGTAAAGTTTGTACTAGCCTTTATTACATTTATAAATATCAATTATTATGTGGGATACATGAAATCTTTAAGCCATGTTTATGTTCCATTGATTTTTGCAGTTATCTGTGCATTTCTTCCAATAAATGCATCCATTTATCTTGGAGCAGTGATGATTATCCTACATTTATATGCACTGTCTTTAGAGGCGGCCGCTACTGCGGGTATTTTATTTTTGATTTTATTTTTTGTGTATTTTCGATTTACGCCAAAAGAAGGGTATGGAATACTCGTGACCCCGATTGCGTTTATTTGTCGGGTACCATATGTTATGCCGATTGCGACGGGGTTATTGGGAACCCCCGCTTCCATTATTTCTGTGATTTTTGGAACAGTTCTGCATTACTTTTTGAATGGGATTCACAACAATGCTTTGATTTTGGGCAATGTTGGAACACAGGAAGAGAATGTGAGTAAGTTTACTGTTGTTTTAAATCAGTCGCTGGGAAATAGAGAGATGTATCTTGTGATTGGTGCGATGGTATTGGCGATGTTAGCGGTTTATATAATCAGACGGCGCTTTATTGACCATGCATGGAGTATTGCAATTACGGCGGGACTTTTGACAGAATTTTTAATCTTATGTATTGGATATCTCATTATGGGGATAACAGGAAAATTTCTTTGGCTGTTGCTTGGAACATTGTTCTCAGGGGTCATAGGAATGATATTGGAATTTTTGTTTTTCAATCTAGATTACAGCAGAACGGAAAAAGTCCAATTTGAGGATGATGAATATTATTATTATGTAAAAGCAGTTCCAAAAATCAGCGTATCTTCCAGTGAAAAACAAGTAAAAAGAATTGCAGGAAAGAAAGTGGGAGAGAAAGAGCGAGAAGACAGGATCAGAAAAGAATTAGCGAGAGATTTGGATATAGATGAGGACATGTTGGATTAAGAATAGCCTAAGAAACAAGACATAGTTTTTTCATAAATATTCCATAGTATAGAACAATATGTAGGAAAGGGAGTGAGCTTTTTGCAGGATTTGATAGCAGTATTTGCTGCATTTTGGGATAAATATATGTTTTGGATTAACCGACCAAATATGACAGCGACAGACCTTGTAGAAATATTAATTATCGCTTTTTTGCTCTATCATATACTAGTCTGGTTTAAGACGACTCGCGCGTGGACCTTATTTAAAGGAATATTGGTCATTGTGATTTTTATTTTGATAGCCGCCATATTCCAGATGAATACGATACTGTGGATTGCAGATAAGACAATTAATGTGGGAATTATCGCGATTTTGGTTATTTTTCAGCCAGAGATGCGTAAAGCTTTAGAACAGCTCGGAAGAAAACGGTTTATTTCTCTAGTATTTTCTTTTGATGTGGGAAAAAATACGGAGGAACGTTACAGCGAGCGTACGGTCAACGAAATTGTGAAGGCGTGTTATGAGATGGGCAAGGTGAAGACCGGGGCATTAATTGTGGTGGAAAAGGAAGTTGAGCTCGGAGAATTCGAGAGAACTGGAATTGAGATTGACTCTGTATTGACACGTCAGATTTTGATCAACATATTTGAAAAAAATACGCCATTGCACGATGGGGCAGTTATTTTGCGCGGTAATAGAATCGCAGCGGCAACCTGTTATTTGCCATTGTCAGATAATCTTGCTCTGAGTAAAGATTTGGGAACGAGGCATCGTGCGGCAGTCGGTGTCAGTGAAGTCAGCGATTCTTTGACGATTGTAGTGTCAGAAGAGACGGGGAGCGTATCCCTTGCCGTAGAAGGAAGGATTTATCGTGATATAGATGAGAAGTTCCTAAAAGAGCAGTTGATGAATGCGCGGGGTATCACGGAGGAGCCAGGTAAATTCATAGATTGGAAGAAGAGGTTAAAGAATGTTAAAAAAGTCAAAAGATCTTCTGACTAATAATATTGGTTTAAAATTTCTGTCCGTAATATTTGCTTTGATATTGTGGCTTGTTGTTGTGAATATAGATGATCCAGATAAAACGCGAACTTTTTCAACAAGTGTCACCCTTGTAAATGAAGATGCAGTCGCGAATATGGGAAAAAGTTATGAGATTATCAATGACAGCAACGTGGTCAGCTTTCGTGTAACGGCAAAGCGTTCCATTATAGAGCGCATGGGGACAACAGATTTTAAGGCAACAGCGGATATGGAAAATATCGAATTAAAAAAAGATGGAACGGCGGTAGTTCCCATTGATATTAATTCTAGTCGCTACAGCAGTCAGATTGATATTGATAGAAAAAATAAAAATTTAGAGATTGCAATAGAAGATTTGCAGAGCAACCAGTTCAAAGTGATTGCGCAGACACAGGGAGAGCCAGCAGAGGGCAGTGCAGTCGGCGAGGTCACGGTGTCTCCGAATGTGATTACGGTGTCTGGTCCTATGTCTGTCGTTGGCAGGATTTCAAGGATAACAGCGACCATTGACGTAAATGGCGCATTTGCAGATACAGAAGACAATGTAGTTCCAGTTCCGTATGATGCAAGTGGGAATCCTCTGGATACATCTAAGCTAACTTTTAGCCAGGAACTTGTATCTATCAAAGCACAGATCTTGACGGTGAAGGAAATTCCAATCAGCTGTGAGACAGGAGGAGAGTTGGCAGACGATTATCAACAGGTAGATGTGAAGTGGAATCCAGAACGGATTACAGTGAAAGGAACTGCGGAACAACTGAATAAGATTACTGTGATTACAATTCCAAAGGAAGCTTTGGATATTTCCGGAGCGAAAGAGACTCTGAAAAAAGAGATTGATATCAGTACTTATCTGCCAGAAGGCGTGACCTTGGTGGATAGTTCACAGGCGAAAATAGAGGTTACGATTGTAATAGAACAAATGGAGAGCAGAACGTTCCAGGTTCCGGTAGGAAATATTAAAATTTTTAATTTATCGGATAAATATGACATAGAATATCAGGGTAAGAGAATTCCGGTTACATTAAAAGGTTATGCTTCGGATATAGAGAATCTTTCGGCAAAAGATATTATGCTCTCTATTGATCTGAGCGGAGTACAGCCAGGTACAAATGAGGTAGTGCTCTCTTTAAACTTGGAAAATAAATATGAACTTTTGGAGAACTCAACAATTACGATCAATTTGATCGATAAAAATGCAAAAGAAGAGTCCAGGGAAAATGATGTTGAGGACGAGGAGTAGAGGGCATTAGAAAATTTGGAGGAAATAATTATGGCAAGAATGTTTGGTACAGATGGTGTGCGCGGTGTGGCAGGTTCAGAATTAACGATAGAATTGGCGATGAAGTTAGGGCAAGCGGGAGCATGTGTTTTGACGAAAGAAAAGAGCCATCAGCCAACGATTATCGTTGGCTGCGACACGAGAGTTTCGGGAGGAATGCTGGCAAATGCTCTGATGGCAGGGATTTGTTCAGTGGGAGCAAATGCCGTTTATGTGGGCGTATTGCCAACTCCTGCAGTGGCCTATTTGACTAGAAAACATAAAGTGGATGCTGGGGTAGTGATCTCTGCGTCCCATAATCCGATGGAGTTTAATGGGATAAAATTTTTTAACGGAGAGGGATATAAACTCTCCGATGATTTAGAAGATGAGATCGAAGGATTGATTCAGAGTGATATGAAAGATCTTGTGCTTCCGACAGGATCGGGGGTCGGAAAGATTGATTATCGCTTCGACATTAGAGAAGAGTATGTAGAATTTATGAAAAAGTGTGTCCCAGTAGAATTAAAAGGGATGAAAATTGTTGTGGATTGTGCGGAGGGAGCTTCCCATTATACTTCTGTAAAGACTTTGAGAGATTTGGGTGCAGAAGTGGTAGCGCTTCATGTCAGTCCGGACGGTGTCAATATCAATGCGAATTGTGGTTCCACACACATGGAAGAGTTAAAAGCGAGAGTGGTTTATGAGAAAGCAGATGTTGGATTGGCCTTTGACGGTGATGCAGATCGTATGCTTGCCGTGGACGAGATGGGAAATATCGTCGATGGAGATCAGTTGATGGCCATTTGCGGAAACGATATGAAACAGCGGGGAACACTGAAAAAAAATACGATTGTGGCAACTGTTATGAGCAATCTGGGAATGTTTTTAATGGCCGAGCGGGAAGGAATTCATATAGAGAAGACAAAGGTAGGAGATCGATATGTGCTCGAGAATATGAGAGAAAATGGGTATAATATTGGAGGAGAGCAATCAGGTCATATCATTTTTTTGGATGAAAATACAACGGGAGATGGTCTTTTAAGTGCGCTCCATTTGCTTCAGGTTCTGGTCAAGACAGGAAAGAAACTCTCGGAGCTTGCCTCCATCATGGAAGTGCTCCCTCAGGCACTTGTGAATGCGAAGGTACCAAATCATAAAAAGGAACATTTTGCAGAATATACAGAAGTTGCAGAGGCAATTGATGAAGTGGAGAAGAAGTTTGCAGGTGAGGGAAGGGTCCTGATTCGTCCTTCCGGAACGGAACCTTTAGTGAGAGTTATGATCGAGGGAAAAGATCAAAAATTAATTGAGGAAGAGGCTAAAAAATTGGCGGAGCTGATTACAAAGATTATGCTCTAGAAAAAATAGAAAATAACAATTGTGTAGAATAAGGAGAAAATTATGGTATCGCAAAAAGTGGTAATCAAGAATCCGACAGGGCTTCATTTGAGGCCGGCGGGCGTGTTGTGTCAGGAGGCAATGCGCTATAAATCCTTGATAACTTTTAAGTATGGAGATAATACAGCGAATGCAAAGAGTGTCTTGAGCGTGCTCGGTGCCTGTATCAAATCTGGGGATGAAATAGAATTCGTATGTACTGGAGAAGATGAGGGGGAGGCACTGCAGGGAATGGTCTTAGCAGTGGAGAGTGGATTAGGAGAATAAGAAGTATGGCCAAGCAGGAGAAAGTGCAGATTCTTATGTCCACTTATAATGGAGAACAATATCTGAGTGAACAGATTGAGAGTCTTTTAAGACAGACTTATCCTGATTTTGAGATTTTGATCCGAGATGATGGTTCTACGGATGGAACAAGAGATCTGTTGAAAAAATATGAGAAAGAATATCGGAATATCCAGATTTTTTTAGAGGAGAACAAAGGGGTCACAGGGAGCTTTTTTCGGTTGTTGGAGTTGAGTGATGCTTCCTATGTTGCGTTCTGTGATCAAGATGATGTCTGGATGGAAAAAAAAATAGAACGTGCTGTAAGTGCTTTGAAAACAGTAAAAGGGGAGGCGCTTTATTGTGGAAATAAGATGCTTGTCGATGCCGAGTTAAAAGAGATTGGAATCTCAGATACAAAGCGGATGAGACCGGGGTTTGGAAATGCTTTGGTGGAGAACATTGCAACGGGCTGTACCATAGTTATGAATCAGAAATTGACGGAGAAAATCAAGCAGCAGATTCCAAAACATGCGGTCTTACATGACTGGTGGTGCTATCTGATGGCAGCCTATTATGGAGAGGTCATTTATGATGAAAAACCATATATTTATTACAGGCAGCACGGAGATAACCAGGTAGGAGGAAGCTCTGGATTTGTCGAAGAAACCGATTCTAAAATCAAATATTTAAGGAAGAGTCGGGGAAGACTAAAAGCACAACTTACAGAATTTTATCATTGTAATCATGGAAAAGAAGAGAGGGACAAGCTCTTATTGCAGGTTTTAGAGACGCAGCATTTTGGTGGAAAAATCAAAATGATTTTTAATTCGAGAATATATCGTCAGAAAAAATTGGATAATTTTGTCGTAAGAGGACTTTTTTTGATCAATGCAATGTTGTAGTCAGGAGGAAAGATGAAAAGAATTTTGGTGACGGGCTGTAACGGTCAGTTGGGACGTGCAGTAAATAGAGAATATACAAAAGAAACAGTGGAGATGATTAATACAGATATTGTAGAGGGCGAAGGAATCTTTGCTCTGGATATCACAAAAATTGAGGATGTAATTAAGTTTGTTACAGAGAAAAAACCAGATGTAATTATCAATTGTGCTGCTCATACGAATGTGGATAAATGCGAATTGGAATGGGATTTAGCTTATCGGATCAACGCGATCGGAGCGAGAAATTTGAGTATCGCGGCAAATAAGATTGGGGCAAAAATGATTCAGGTATCTACCGATTACGTTTTTCCAGGGGATGGGACGGAGCCGATTACAGAGTTTGATCTGCCATTGCCAAAGAGTGCCTATGGAAAGACAAAATATGAGGGAGAAAATTTTGTAAAGGAATTTGTAAAAGAACATTTTATTATCCGTACAGCTTGGCTTTACGGAGATGGACATAATTTTGTCAAGACAATGTTAAAACTTTCTGAGAATCACGACACATTGAACGTTGTAAAAGATCAGATTGGTTCCCCAACGTCAGCTAAGGAGTTGGCAAGATTGATTCATTATCTAGAGCCAACAGAGAACTATGGCACGTTTCACGGCACCTGTGAGGGTGTCTGCAGTTGGGCCGAGTTTGCAGATGCGATTTTTGAGCGTGCCGGAAAACAGGTGACCGTTCATCATGTGACAACAGAGGAATATAGGCGATTGAATCCAAATTCTGCCGACAGGCCAGCCTATTCTGTCTTAGACAAATATATGTTACGTTTGACTACAGATTTTAGAATGGCGGACTGGCAGGACGCTTTAGATGAATACATGAGAGAATTAGAACAATAGGAGATACGATGGAGCCTTTAGTGAGTGTATGTATTCCGGCATATAACAATGCCGATTACATTAAAGAAACAGTTGAATCTGTGTTGAGACAGACGTACCAGAATCTGGAACTGATTGTTGTGGATGACAATTCCACGGATCATACAGTAGAGATTTTAGAATCTATTCAGGATGAACGATTAAAGATTTATCATAATGAGAAGAATCTGGGAATGGTCGGGAACTGGAATCGCTGTCTGGAACTAGCGACTGGAGACTATGTGAAATTAATCTGTGCGGATGATATGATTGCGAGTGCTGCCATCGAAAAGGAAGCAAATGCAATGAAAAAACATCCGTCTGTGAATCTGGTGGAAAGCGATACACGTCTGGTGGATATCCATGGAAGAAGGACCGGACAATTTCGCAGGTATCCCAAATCTGGTATTGTAGATGGAAAAAAGCTTGCAAAAATATCTCTGATGATCCAGGATTTTTATGGTGCACCTGTCAATAATCTGATTCGCCGCAGTGCTTTAAAGAGGACAGGAGGATTTGATCCGGCCTTTACCTATATTCTGGATTTTGATATGTGGCTGCGTCTTTCCTGTGCGGGAGATGTCTATATCATCCATGAACAGCTGAATAGTTTTCGGATTCGGAACGATTCTAACACAGGAGTCTTAATCGGGGAGAAGAGGGATATCTATAACGGAGAACATCGAAAATTATTGGAAAAACACGCCAAAGCAGGAGTTGTCAAAATAACTGCTTTTGAGATAAGACTGAGCATGATGATACGAAAATTGCGGAATATTGCGATAGGAGTTTACCTAAAAATTTTCGCAAAATAGGAGAACAAATGAGCAAGAAATTGGTGATCATTCCCGCTTATAATGAAGAGGGAAATATCATAAAAACCGTGACAGATGTGCAAAAATATGCACCGAGTTTTGATTATATCGTGGTCAATGACTGTTCTACGGATCAGACATTGGAGATTTGCAAAGGGCAGGAATATCAGGTACTAAATCTTCCGTGCAATATGGGAATTGGAGGGGGAGTACAGACAGGATATCTCTATGCGGCAAGGAATGGGTATGATTATGCCGTGCAGTTTGACGGCGATGGACAACACAATGCAAAATATCTAGAAGAGATGGCAAAAAAAATGGAGACAGAGAAACTGGATATGCTGATCGGTTCAAGGTATATCCAAAAAGAAGGGTTTCAGCAAAACCTCTTCCGCTATCTGCCTTTGAAGAACATGATTCTACGCCTCTTCC
>JAAVYC010000075.1 GCA_022790905.1 Lachnospiraceae bacterium
CCTTTTTACCCAAAAAGTAAAGAACCACCATGCCGACCAACATGCCTGCGCCGGCGGCGAGTAATATAATCGATAGTGTACTCACGTTATAGACCTCCTCATCACAAATTCGACATATATTGTATCATTACTCACTAGAAAAAGCAATATGTGAAATCTTTATTAATTTTGGAGGAAAATCTTTTCATTCCCTGTAAAATATGGTATCGTAAATATCTATGAAGAAGTAGAATATCGCAAAGAAAGGTAAATGATATGAGAAGAAAAATATGGATCGTTTCCCTGTGTCTCTTGGCAGCTGCGATGCTGTCTGGATGCGGGAAAAAGACAGATGCACAAAAGTTGGTCAAACTTGGAGATTATAAAAAATTAGAAGTGGAAGTGGATAAAACTTATAAGATCACAGAAGCTAGCAAGAAAAAAACGTTGGAAGACTACTTTTTAAGTGCTCCAATTTATACAGAGAATAAAGAAAAGACGACAGTAGAGAGTGGAGAGATTGTCAATATTGACTATAAAGGCACAAAAGAGGGCGAGGAGTTCCAGGGAGGAACGGCTGAGGATTATAACCTTGAGATTGGTTCCGGTACCTTTATTGCTGGATTTGAGTCTGGATTGATTGGAAAAAAAGTTGGGGAAGAAGTGGATTTGAATTTGAAATTCCCAGAGGATTATCAGACGAAAGAGTTAGCGGGAGCAGATGTCGTGTTTCATGTAAAGATTAATTCGATTCAGGATAAGACGTATCCGACTTATGATACGATTACGGATGAATATGTGGCAGAAAATTACCAG
This sequence comes from Lachnospiraceae bacterium, assembly GCA_022790905.1. Lineage (GTDB taxonomy): Bacteria > Bacillota > Clostridia > Lachnospirales > Lachnospiraceae > Maccoyibacter. The sequence goes on from JAAVYC010000075.1 coordinate 796, forward strand.
ATTTATTACGGGATTTCTACGGTAAAAGAATTAAAGAAATATGTGGATGACTTTTTGGAGGGAAATCTGCAGAGTGCACTCGGAGAGGCTTTGACAGGGAAGTTAAAAGAGATCAGTAAAATATCTGATATTCCGAAAAATTTAAAAGAAGAGCGTACGAAAGAGCTGAAAGATTATTACAAAGGACTTGCAAAATCGCAGGATCAAAAATTTGAGGATTTTCTTAAAAACAGTTATGATATGACAGAGGAAGACTTTAATAAGCAGATTGAGGAACAGGCTTCGGATTATATTGAGAACGGTTTGATCTGGGAGGCAGTCGCCGCGAAAGAAAAAATCAAGGCAGAGGGAAAAGACTATGATAAATTTATTACAGATATGATGAAGAATCTGAGTTTTGACACGGAAAAGGATCTGCATGAGGTCTATCCGAAAGTTATGGTGGAAAGAATGTTTCTTGAGCAGAAGGCAAAAGAAAAGCTCGCTGAAGTTGTAAAGATAAAATATGTGGAGGTGGCAGAAAATACAGATGAGGGAAATGCTGACGCCAGTGACAGTAAATCTGATGAAAAAGATGATGCCGCTACAGAGGATAAGATCGATACCACAACTGGAAAATAGTAGGAAGATGAAGAGGGATTAGGAAATGGAATTAGTGAATATACGTGATTTATATCGCAGACAGGATGATTATATTGAAACAGTCGTCGAAGTTGGAGGATGGGTGCGCAGCATCCGAAGTTCTAAAAATTTTGGTTTTATTGTGGTGAATGACGGAACGTTTTTTGAGCCGCTGCAGATTGTGTATTCGGATGGATTGGATAATTTTTCAGAGGTAGAAAAGTTAAACGTCGGTGCTGCAATCATTGTAAAAGGAAAACTTGTGGCGACGCCGCAGGCGAAACAGCCGTTTGAAATTCAGGCGGAGGAAGTGCTCATTGAAGGGGAATCTTCTCCGGATTATCCGCTGCAAAAGAAACGACATAGTTTTGAATATTTGAGGACAATATCTCATCTGCGCCCGCGGACTAATACGTTTGAAGCGGTATTTCGCGTGCGCTCACTTGTGGCCTATGCAATTCATAAATTTTTCCAGGAGAGAGATTTTGTCTATGTACACACTCCGATTATCACGGGAAGTGACTGTGAGGGCGCTGGAGAGATGTTCAAAGTAACGACTCTGGATTTAGAGGAAGTGCCGAAGACAAAAGAGGGAGATGTCGATTATACAAAGGACTTTTTTAATAAGCCGACAAATCTAACGGTCAGCGGACAGCTCAACGGCGAGACATATGCGATGGCGTTTAAAAATATCTATACGTTTGGTCCGACATTCCGCGCAGAAAATTCCAATACGACACGCCATGCCGCAGAATTTTGGATGATCGAGCCGGAGATTGCTTTTGCGGATTTAGAAGATGACATGATGTTGGCTGAGAATATGCTAAAGTACATTATCCGTTACGTATTAGAACATGCGCCGGAAGAGATGAAATTTTTCAACAGTTTTGTGGATAAAGGGCTAATCGATCGTTTGAATCATGTGCTGAATTCAGATTTTGGACATGTCACCTATACGGAGGCAATTGAAATTTTAGAGAAAAATGATGATCAGTTTGAATATAAGGTTTCCTGGGGATGTGATTTACAGACAGAACATGAGAGATATCTGACAGAAGAAGTCTTTCAGCGCCCAGTCTTTGTGACAGACTATCCAAAAGAGATCAAAGCATTTTACATGAAACTGAATGAGGATAAAAAAACGGTTGCGGCGATGGATTGTCTCGTGCCGGGAATTGGAGAAATCATCGGCGGCAGTCAGAGAGAGGATGACTATGAGAAGCTTCTTGCAAGAATCAAGGAGATGGGTCTGAATGAGGAGGATTACGATTTTTATCTTGATCTTCGCAAATACGGTACAGCGCGTCATGCAGGATTTGGTCTTGGATTCGAGAGATGTGTGATGTATCTGACGGGTATGAGTAATATTCGTGACGTGATTCCATTCCCGAGAACTGTAAATAACTGTGAATTATAATGAGGAAAAGCTATGTAAAGACCCCGCGACTTGCTGCGGGGTCTTTGATTAGAGAAACTGATAAGAAAAATAATAAAATATGATTGGCTTTTTCTATTATTTTTTTGTACAATGGTAATGAATTGCGAGTGTATTAACAATTACAGTAGACAAGAAAGCTGGGAGGAAGAAAAATGGATTATAAGAACGCTGGTGTAGATATTGAAGCGGGTTATAAATCAGTGGAATTGATGAAAAAACATGTGCAGGAGACAATGAGGAAAGAGGTGCTTACGAATCTCGGTGGTTTTTCTGGCGCATTTTCGATGGAAGCTTTTAAAAAGATGGAAAAACCGACACTGGTTTCGGGAACGGACGGTGTTGGAACTAAGTTAAAATTGGCGTTTGTCATGGACAAGCATGATACTGTTGGAATTGATTGTGTAGCGATGTGTGTCAACGATATCGCCTGTGCTGGTGGGGAGCCATTATTCTTCCTCGACTATATTGCCTGCGGGAAAAATTATCCTGAAAAAATAGCGACGATTGTGAGTGGCGTGGCAGAGGGATGTAAGCAGTCAGGCGCGGCTTTGATTGGAGGCGAGACGGCTGAGATGCCGGGATTTTATCCGGAAGATGAGTATGATCTGGCCGGTTTTGCCGTGGGAGTGGTAGATGAAAAGAATATTATCACAGGAAAAAATGTAAAAGCAGGAGATGTTTTAATCGGCATGGCATCTTCGGGTGTACATTCCAACGGATTTTCTCTGGTACGGAAAGTCTTTCAGATGGAAAAAGAGGTGTTGGACACGTATCACGAGGAATTGGGAACCACTCTTGGGGAGGCGCTGATCGCCCCGACAAAAATCTATGTAAAGGCATTGAGAGCCATCAAGGATAGCGGTGTGTGTATCAAAGCCTGCAGCCATATCACGGGCGGCGGTTTTTATGAGAATATTCCGAGAATGCTGCCAGAGGGAAAGCGGGCTGTCGTGGAAAGGAACAGTTATGAGGTTCCGGCAATTTTTGGGATGCTTGCGCGAGAGGGGCAGATAGAAGAAGAGATGATGTATAATACGTATAATATGGGACTCGGCATGGTTCTGGCCGTGGATCCTTCTGAAGTGAAAAAGACAATGGAATCGATCGGGGCAGCAGGTGAAACCCCTTATGTAGTAGGACAGATAGAAGACGGAGAAAGAGGAGTAACCCTATGTTAAAAATTGCGGTGTTGGTATCCGGAGGAGGAACCAATCTTCAAGCCATTATCGATCGCATTGCAGATAAGACGATTACAAATGCAAAAATTACTGTTGTGATCAGCAACAATAAGAATGTCTATGCCCTAGAGCGTGCGAGGCAGGCGGGAATAGAGGCTTTCTCTGTCTCACCGAAAGATTATGAGAGCAGAGAAGAGTTCAATGAAGAATTGTTAAAAAAACTGGATAGTTTTGAAGTGGATTTGATAGTTTTGGCGGGATTTCTGGTCGTTATTCCGGAAAAAATGATTGCAAAATATCCCCATCGCATTATTAATGTTCATCCATCGTTGATACCATCATTTTGCGGCACAGGCTATTATGGTTTGAAAGTGCATGAGGGCGTGCTTGATCGCG
>JAAVYC010000076.1 GCA_022790905.1 Lachnospiraceae bacterium
ATATTTATGATATACCGATTGTGGAGATTACAAGACAATACATGGAGTATATTCGCGAGATGGAACGGCGGGATTTAGACATTGTCAGCGAGTTTTTGGTGATGGCGGCAACACTATTGGACATCAAATCTAAGATGCTGCTTCCGGCAAAAAAAGAAGAGGAAGAAGAACAGGAGGATCCAAGAGCGGAGTTAGTCCAGCAGTTGTTGGAGTATAAAATGTACAAGTGTATTTCCTATGAATTAAAAGATCGTCAGGTGGATGCCGGAAAGGTACTGTTTAAAGAGGCAACGATTCCTCCTGAAGTTGCAGCATATGAAAAGCCGGTTGACTTAGAAGAGCTGGTGGGAGAGATGACATTGACAAGACTCAATCGGATTTTTCAGTCCGTCATCAAAAAACAGGAGGAAAAAGTAGATCCCATTCGCTCAAAATTTGGCAGAATCGAGAAAGAGGAAGTCTCTTTAGAGAAAACTATGCAAGAGTTAGAAGAGCTCGCAAGGACGCATAAATATTTTTGTTTTCGCGCCCTCTTGGAATCGAGACATAGCAGGATGGAGATCATTGTGCATTTCCTTGCTATCTTGGAACTGATGAAATTGGGAAAAATTAAAATCACACAGGATCATTTATTCGATGATATCTTGATTGAATCAAAAGTAAGTTGGTGTTATGATGAACGATAAAGCAATATTGGAATCAATTCTTTTTGCGATGGGCACATCTGTAGAACTGGGAAAATTGGCAGAAGTTCTGGAATTAAGTCAGGACGAGACCAGGGAATTATTAGAGCAAATGAAGGAGTGTTACGAGAGGGAAGACCGGGGAATTGCACTTACGGAATTGAACGGCTCCTATCAGTTGTGCACAAAACCTGAGATGTACGAATATCTGATACGGATTGCAAAACAGCCGAAACAATATGTTTTGACGGATGTTCTCTTAGAGACACTGTCTATTATCGCATACAAACAGCCGATCACAAAAGCAGAGATTGAGAAAATTCGCGGGGTTTCCTGTTCACATGCAGTCAGTAAACTGGTGGAATACAATCTAGTCTGTGAACTTGGGCGTTTGGATGCCCCGGGAAGACCGCTTTTATTTGGGACGACAGAAGATTTTTTGCGGGCATTCGGCGTCTCGTCGATTGATGAACTTCCGGTTTTAGATCAGGATCAGTTGGAAAATTTTAAGCAGGAAGCGGAAAAAGAAATGCAAATGAAAATGGAGATTTGAGGAGAAAAGATCTGAAAGGATCTTTTTTTCGTGTATGTTCCGGAGAACATATGAAGTTCTTTTTTTGCATATAGTAAAAAGAAAAGTACAGAAAGAATGAGATCAGTGAAACGTTTTTTATTTCAAACCATAGGGGCGCTGTTTTTATGTGCCAGCTTGATTTTGGGAAATGTGAATAGGAATGTATGGGCAAAAGAAAAAGAGGAGACGCTCCAACTCTATGCCAAATGTGCCGTTCTTATGGATGCAGACAGTGGAAGAGTTCTCTACGGAAAAGCGGAAGAACAATTCCATCCAAATGCCAGTACCACGAAAATTATGACCTGTATTCTCGCGATTGAAAGCGGCAAGCTAGATGAGACTGTAAAAGTGAGCGAATATGCTGCTTCTATGCCGAAGGTTCATCTGGGGATGACAAAGGGAGATACATTTCGTCTAAAAGATCTGCTCTATTCCCTTATGCTGGAATCTCACAATGATTCTGCCGTTGCGATTGCCGAGCATGTCGGAAAAAGTGTCGAAGAATTTGCAAATATGATGAATAAAAAAGCAGAAGAACTAGGCTGTGAACAGACTCATTTTATCACGCCAAACGGCCTAGATGCCAAGGATGAAAAAAGTGCACACGGTACGACGGCAAAAGATCTAGCGACGATTATGAGTTACTGTATTCAAAATGAGACATTTCTTGAGATCACGCGGACAAAGCAATATCAATTTTCTAACCAGGAGGGAACAAAGAATTTTGTCTGTAACAATCACAATGCCTTTTTGCAAATGATGGATGGTGTTCTTTCGGGAAAAACCGGATTTACGGCAGATGCGGGATACTGTTATGTGGGCGCTCTAAAAAGAGGTGAGAGAACTTATATCGTGGCATTGCTTGCCTGTGGATGGCCGAACAATAAAGGATACAAATGGTCAGACACCAAAAAGCTTATGAAATACGGCCTTGAAAACTATGAAAAAGTTTTAGTGAAAGTGGAAAAGAATTTGGAAGCGCTTCCGATACAGAATGCTGCGGATAAAAATTATGACACGGATAAAAAGATCTTGATGCCGATATCCATAGATGGAGAAGATATCAAAATTTTAAAGAAAAAGAGTGAGAAGGTAAAAGTAACCTATACTGAAAAAAAATTTTTAAAGGCGCCAATGAAAAAGGGAATTGTTGTTGGAAGCGCAGAATATTACATCGGGAAAGAGAAAATCGCATCCTATCCGCTGACGACCATGGAACATGTTGCACAGAGAACCACAGAATGGTATTTTCGATGTATTTGGAGAAATTTTTGTTTTTCATGAACAATATATTAACATAATTTTAAATTTCCATTAAAAATAACAAAAAATCTAACAATTCAGCTATTGAAAAAGAGAAAAGG
>JAAVYC010000077.1 GCA_022790905.1 Lachnospiraceae bacterium
GGCATATCATCCACGCCCAAAACCTGTCTGTTATGTTTGGTAATACATTCTTTCACCTGTTCCTGATTCTTCTCAAAATCATTTAAAAGTTCAAACTCTTCTGCATCGAGATACTTTCGCACATTTTCTCTCATACCGTCCAATGTGTACTCTGTACAAATCGTAATCTCTTCGTCTGGACGCAGCATTTTCTTTTTCACGTCCAACCTCATCTTCCGATAAGCAAGCACATAGAGCCCTCTCGGTGTGTGGATACTGAGTACGTTCATGGCAAGCTGTTGTATTTTAATTTTTTCCTTCTTCTCGCTTTGTTTTGCCTTATACTGAAAGTTCTTAACAATGATCTCAAACTGTTCCTGATTTAATTCATACGCTTCCCCATGAAAACTCTCACGATCCAGATAGCGAACAAGCCGAAAATCTGAATGGTACGGAACACAGTCCATCCGATTACACATTTCCAGATAGTTTAATATCTTCAGATTTGCAGTGTGATCGAATAAGTTTTTGTATTTATGCGGATTTTGTGAAATATCCTGTACCAATTCATGGTTCACCGGACAATAAGATCCCTCCACAATCTGAGAGGATAGAATCGAATCGATATAAATACATTCATATCTATCCGTCGTATACTTTCCCAGATGCAAGCCATCCACAACGAGACTTCGTCTTTCAGGATTCAGGTCATGAATTCCAATCCAATATTTTGTTATTTGTTCTCCCCTGTTTCGGTATTCAATATTCAGCCACTTTCCCTCGTGGACCGCACGGAAAATATCGCGGTAAACATTATTCATCCTTGTTTTCCTCTTTTATAAAATAGTACATTTTCTCTGAAGATATTTCCTCTGAAAAAGCATATCCGAGACGATCAAATTTTTTAATCTCCTTAAAGTCCGTAATTTCTTTCTCTGCCAAAAAGCGAACCATCTCACCTCGCGCCATTTTTGCCTGTGTTCCCTTTTGGATCACTCTATCTTCTTTCCACTCGCCAAAAACGCAGGTCAGATATTGGCTTTTGGAAGTTAAATGTTTTTCAATACATTTAGAATATTCTTTAGAGGCGAGATTCAAAATCTTTTCGTCGAATATCTCTCTGTATAATTTTTCTCCCCAGAATTCATACAAATTTTTTGTTCCATTCACATTCGCCTTCGCCTGCATCTCCAACCGATAGGGTACTACCCCGTCAAGAGGTCTTAATACACCGTAAAATCCAGATAGAATCCTTAAATGCTCCTGCACATATCCCCACTCTTTTTCCGTAAATACACTGGGTGCCATATATTGATACTGAATTCCTTCGTAGGATAGCAGTGCCGGTGTCAGGTTCCTCTCCAAATCCATTTCTTGGAAACGACGATAGTTTAACTCCGCTAATCGTCCATTGCACCCCCATAACTCTTGAGCCTCCCCATAAGTCAATGTTTTCATCCAATTCATGATCTCCCTTGTCTCTTCTAAAAAAACCGGCTGATCTTTTATGGAAAGTGTATCTGTGTCAATGTTCATCTTTTTTGCAGGTGAAATAATGATTTTCATATAACTCCTTATCAAACGTTCATTTGATTATTATTATAATCTATCTGCATAGAAAAGGACAGACCATTCTCATGATCTGTCCAAATTGTATCCTAACACTATCCAAAACTGCTAATTACTTTTTTTGCTGTATATCCACAAGGCCGGTCTTTAATACTGCCTCTGAAAACTCTGACGTATATCCATCGCCACACAGATTCAGATAGGAGTATTTTAATTGTTCTTCGTCCACAACAATTCCAAGATGCACCGTCTTTTTTTCGCCAACTTTCAAGCTGTCGATATAATTTTTCTGTTCTTCTCCGCCGAGTACATCACAGTAAATCATCTCTCCACCCCAGTCTATCAGACTGTCTTTTATAACCGTATCCCATGTATCTCCTTCTTTCGGCTGTTCTCCTTGATAGATCGCATAGCCAGCGTCCTTCTTCTCCATGCTTAAAAGAGAACCGGAATATAAAATATTTTTCATATTCTTTTCGGTGTTATTCTGGTACTCAACTGTCACATAAACCAATTTTTGTGCTACCTCTTTACTGGAGATCTTTTCATCTAATGTATTAACCCCATCTCCTTTTTTCATATATCGGATTGTCGCTGGAAGCAGATTTCCTTTTTCATCTGTCTCCTTTTCAAACGCTTCATCTAAGTTCTCCTTTTTTAACACTTCGATATTATCCAGAATCTGCACGTCTGTCACCTTGACGTCTAGAGCTCCCTGACCAGAAGACACTTTCATGGTATCTCCTATCTGATAAATTCCCTTGAGGTCATCTTTTGAAATTTCAAGACAGATTTCTTCTCCTTCTCCGGCCTCTTTTTCTGCTTCTTTTGTCCCACCGATATGGCTGCTCCAGTTCTCTGCGATCATTTTCGCATTTTTGTCCGGTTTTAAGTTTATTCCCTCTGCGATCTTCAGCGCTTCTTCTTTTTTTACATCTTCTGCAATGTACATCTCCAGAATATGATGTACTTCTGGAAAAAACAGATAGATTCTCTGGTTAAAAGATAGGTTTTTACCGCCATTTTTGTGCAGTTCCAGATAGACTCCCTTACGTCCACCGACGTCAATATTTTCACTCTTTTGTACATTTTGATCGAGCATTTCAAAACTGTCATCTCCGGTATCCATCCGATAAAGTACCATGCTGACTCCGCCTAAATGCTCGGAACCCTCAAACCCGTATTTTCCATCTCCTAGATCTCTCATTCCCTCTGGTAAATAGTTTACTTCCATCGAAACGAGAGGAATATTAGTCACTTTCTTATTTTTATTGTCTGATGACGCCTCATTTTTTTCGACTTTCGTCTTTATTCCATATTTCCCTACTTCTTCTCGGTTCATCTGATAGACAATCGTTCCCGCACATACGGTCGTTCCAAAAAGTAGGACTGCCACTGTGGCAGCTGCCGCGACACTTTTCTTTTTCAATGGTCTAATCACTTTCATCTGTCTCTCTACCTCTCTTTCTATTCTTTCCCGTATCTCACTTGGCATCTTTGGAAAATCCTTCTTCAAATCTTCTAATCTCATATACTGTGAACCTCCCAACAATGTAATTCTTTTTTTAGACATTTCCTCGCTCTCAACAATTGGTTCTTTATGGCACTCTCTGTTGTGCGCTGTATTTTTGCAATTTCTTTTACGCTATAACCCTCCATATAGTATAGAGTGATTGCCAGCTTCATCTTTTTCGGGAGCTGGTATATCGCCTGATAAAGATCTGAATAATCTTTTGTCTCTATACTCTTTTCCACTTTCACATTTTCTAATGATACAAGCTTTTTTTCGGCACGCATAATCGCATAACATTCGTTTATGAGAATCCGTATCAGCCACGTTTTCGCATAGTCATCCGAGCGGAGTGTATGACGTTTTGAAAAAGCTTTCACAATAGCTTCCTGTATGGCATCTTCACAATCCGCATCGTTATAGAGTAATGTCTTAGCTACGTGATACATCATATCTTCAGAAGTGATCATCAAATCTTCTAACTGTTCTTTATCCATACTCTTTGTTCCTTTCTGCCGGCCAGCTTTTTTGACGGTAATTTTTATTCTTACCTTTTTGTCTTACACTAATTAGATGTATGAATAGTCCATTTGGTCTCATAAAAAATAAAACAAAAGTGCGTTTCGGTTCTTATGCAAACGCAACTTTTGTCCCGCGCGCGTAGCTGCGCATCTCATTCTTGATCTTATAGGAAATCCAAAGGAATTTCCTATAAGATCAAGAAAAAATCTCGCAAAGCGAGATTTTCCTTTATATTATTCCAAAATATTCTCAATTAGATCTAATAACTGTGACGTATTCACTGGTTTTGCCATGTGTGCATCCATACCACTTTCCAATGACATTTTTATATCTTTCTCAAAATTATTTGCCGAAAGGGCAATAATTGGAATTTTTGCCAACTGCAAATCCTCAAGCCCCCGAATCTCTCTCGTCGCATGATAACCGTCCATAATTGGCATCTGTATATCCATAAGAACCAAGGAATATTCTCCTGGCTGTGACGCTCTTACTTTCTCCACTGCAATTTTTCCATTCACCGCTGTCTCGACAAAAAATCCAGCGCCCTTTAACAACTCTTCCTCTATTTCTAAATTAATTTCATTGTCCTCTACTAAAAGTATTCTCCGATGACTCGAAAGCTTCTGCCTCTCCTGCTTATCTGCATCTGAGTACGAACAACCACCTTCTTTTACCCTCATATGTAGCAGAACCGTAAAGCAGCTCCCTTCACCTTCCACACTATTTACCTCTATCGTTCCACCTAACATATCTACGACATTTTTTGTAATTGTGAGACCAAGACCCGTTCCATAAGAACCACTCAATGTCGTATTGCGCTGCCTCTCAAACGGTTCAAATAAATGTTCTAAAAAACTTTCACTGATTCCGACGCCATTGTCTTCTACTATAAACTGGTAGGCCGTATAATCGTTTTTCAACTGAGGCTGTTCCGCAATGGTAAGCTTTACCTCTCCTCCTTTTTCTGTATACTTTACAGCATTTCCAATCAAATGAAAAAGTATCTTCTCCAAGAGTCTCGGATCACTGTAAACCCAATCGTGTTTTAGCTCAAATGTATTTTGAGAAAAAGCAATCTCCTTTTTTTCTATCTTCGAACAAAATTTTTTATATATCTTTCGTGCAACATCTTTCAGATTACATTCAATCTCCTGCACATCAACTTTACCAGCCTCTATCTTAGAAATTTCCAAGACATCGTTCACCAAATTAAGCAATTGAACACCGGCTTCTTCGATCCCATTCAGATACCCCTCCACTCGCGACTTTTCGTCGATATATTTTTTCGCAAGCGCTGCATAACCTAAAATTGCATTCAGTGGAGTTCTGATATCATGGGACATATTAGAAAGAAATGTGTCCTGCGCTATATTTGCTGTTTTTGCATAGCTCAGCGCCTTTTCTAAAATCTTCTTTTTTTCTATTCCTTCCCGGATTTCATCGTCAATCACTCTGCAGCCAAAAATAATCCGAAAGATATGCTTTTCGTGACTTACATTTACGATACAAAGCTGCTGATATTCTATTTTCTCATCTATGACAACTCGATAATTGATGTGGTATTTTTTACTTTTTTCCAGTTTTGTACGGATA
>JAAVYC010000078.1 GCA_022790905.1 Lachnospiraceae bacterium
AAAAGGATTTATCTGCGATATGGACGGCGTAATCTACCATGGAAATAAAATTCTTCCAGGTGTTGCAGAATTCATCCAATGGCTTCAAGACAAAGATAAAAAATACCTATTTTTGACAAATAACAGTCAATATACACCACTGGAATTGCAGCAGAAACTGGCTCGCATGGGATTGAATGTCCCGGAGGAACATTTTTACACAAGCGCGTTGGCAACTGCTACATTTTTACAAAATCAATCTCCTGGTTGTTCGGTATTCGCAATTGGTGATGCAGGACTTCTCAACGCACTGTATGACAAAGGAATTACCATGAATGATGTGAATCCTGATTATGTGGTTGTCGGTGAAGGTCACACTTATTCTCTTGATTCCCTAACAAAAGCAACGAATATGGTTTTAAGTGGAGCAAAACTCATTGGCACAAACTCCGATGTGTCCGGTCCGATCGAAAACGGTATCGTCCCTGCCTGCCGCGCTTTGATTGCTCCTATTGAAATGGCCACGGGTACCAAAGCATATTTCTGCGGTAAACCAAACCCGCTTATGATGCGTACCGGTCTTCGATTGCTGGACTGTCATTCCAATGAGGCCGTCATGGTAGGGGATCGAATGGATACCGATGTTATTTCCGGCATGGAGAGCGGTATGTCTACTGTATTAGTGCTTTCTGGTGTTACAACTCGGGAAATGATGAAAACTTATGCCTATCGGCCATCGGTTGTTCTAAACGGCGTAGGAGATATTGTAAGGTGATGGCAAAAATGATCGCAAAAAAGACAGATTAAAAAAACCATGTTTCCGATTTTATCGCCGGAAGCATGGTTTTTGTTTACCGTGTTTTTGCAGTTTTTACTTTGTGATAGCGGCAGCAAACGTTTTTAACTTTTATAAGTGTTTTGTGCGATTATAACGACACTTTTGTCTTTTCCTTTCTCCTCCATCCACATTCCCAATGCACCGATCACAGCGATTCCCATAACTATCAGGGTTCTCTTAAAAGCCCAGAACAATTCTCGATCTCTGTAAATATCTTCAATATCCAAATAACGCTTATAATTCCCAATCTGAGCCTCCAACAGATCCCCAAAAAATTCAAAATCTGACCATCTAGATGGGATAAAGTCTTCCGAAAAGCACCAACTATTCCAAAATAATACTACAAATAATATCGCAACACCGATACGCACAGCCCACAGAACAATTCTATTTTCATAGTACTCATTTTTTATTTTTCGATAAAAAAGACAAATCAAGACTCCCACAGGAATCAATCTCAAAAAACGTAACAGCCCGCGAAAAATATCTGCTTCTATCACTGCTCCCTCTTCCAAAAGAACGCCTTTTGCAGATAAAACTCCCCTGATTTTTTCTACTCCGCCTCCGGCCTTACCTGACACTTCAATATACGAAAAATCTGCCTTTTCGTTTTCGCGCAAAAAGACAGGATCCTCTATCTTCAAAATACCACGAATCGTATAGCTCTTTTCCTCATAAAATATTTTTTTGCCCAATACATCTGTATTTCCAAAGACTTCATATGCCGCTTTCTCACTCAGCATACATCCCAATACATCTCCTTTTTGCAGTGCGCTCCCTGCACTTAGGCAGTCCGGGTAGACTGCATTTGCATCTCCCCAGATTTCCACTGACTTCACCATCACATTTCTTTTCAGTTCCGGATAAGAGATTTTCGCATTCTCAACCTGTCTCCAGAGTGTCATCTGCGGAATTTCTTTCTCTTTTTCGTAGATTTGTTTTAATCGTTCTGCTCCCAAAGCTTCTTTTGTAAATCGAATACTAATATGTCCTTTTTCTCTCTCAATATTTCTTTCTGTGTAAACAGAAAGCAACACAAAAAAAGCTGACACAGCAAGCAAGACCACAGATTTTCTTCCTTTTAATTTTATCTTCCACTTTATTCTTTTCGTACACGGTCACCTGCCTTAATCGCCTTATTGCTGCCTACAATTATTTCATCTTCCTCCATAAGTGCGCTTTCCACCGCTGCATTTACTTCGTTTTGTTCTTTTACCTCTATATTTACCCTTGCCGCTTTTTTTTCTTTTCCCAGTATCGAACTGCGCTCTTCCAAAATCAATACATATTTTCCTGTGCCATCTTCTCTGATTGCCTCCAATGGTATCAGCGCCTTATATTCTTTGGACTCCTTGTCCACTTTAAAATGCATTCTACTTCCCACAACAAGCTCATTCTTATTTAATTTCACAACTATCTCGACTTTTGCCTTTTGACTCTCCTCACTCTCCTGTGTTTCCTGTCCGTTGGAAAGTTTTCGAATTTCTGTAATTTTACCTTTTATTTCTTCTTTTTTCTCTGTCTCTATAATCACAACCGGATCGTTTTCTTTTAGCCCCAGTGCTTCCTCCTCATCCAATTCGGCTCTAAATTTCTCATTTCCATTTCCAATTTTAAAATATTCCTGTCCGCTTGTGACCGTTCCCAATACTGCCGTCACTTCTGTGATGGTTCCATCACAGGAAGCTGTCATCTTACCCCCAGCTCGAATCAATTCTTCCAGCTTTTTTATCTCCTTTTCTTTCTGGCCCATATCCACGCGGATTCCTTCTTTTGACAACTCTGCCAGTCTTCTTTGTCTCTGGTTCTCTGCCTCCGCATTTGCATCGCTTTCTCGCGCTTCTGCCAAAGCATTTTGCGCTTCCGCAAGGCTCTGTTCCAAGCTTCCCTTTTGATTTTCACATTCTTGTATTCCCGCTTCCAGAGACTGCTTCTCTTCCTCAGACAGTTCTTCCTCATCCTCAGTCTTCTGTCTGTATTCCTCCTGTCTTCTCTCTAATTCCGCTACAATGGCATTCAATTCTTCGCTCAATTGATTCACCGTCTGTTCTGCCTTCTCTCCCTGTGTTGCCGGAGTAGCGGCATTTCCATGAATCACCTGCTCTTGCATTGACAACTCCAGTTTCCGCTTCTCCGCTTCATAGGTTTCCTTTTTTTCTTTCAGGGACTCCATATCAAAAACTGCCAGGATATCTCCCTGTTTCACTTCTGTTCCAATTTCCATCAACTGTACTGGCTTCGCATCGATTGGCAAAAAAAGTACTTCTTCTCTCTCTGCCATCACATTGCCCTCCCCCTCCAAAACAAACTTCAAAGCTCCCCTTTTTATCTTTTCCACCTTTACTTTTGGTATTGTCACAGAATCTGCCGCTCTTGACAAAACCGTACACACCAGCATCCCTGCAAAAAACAAAAAAATCCATTTCCATATTTTTTTCTCTTTTCCCATTCTCTACTCCTTTAACCCAGACGCTGCGATTCCTTCTTCGAGATATCTCTGTCCAAATATAAAAATCAAAATGGCCGGTATCATCATAATGACAGAAGCCACAAAAGACACGCTCACTTTATCCACCGCTATATTCGGCAAATAGAGCGACAACGGCCACAATTCTTTCTCCTGTAAGAACGTCATCGGCTGTTCAATCGCATTCCAATATTCCAAAAATCCAAGTATCAAAACCGATAAAATTCCAGGATAGCCAAGTGGAATCCCTATTTTAAGAAATACCTGAAAATCGGAAGCGCCGTCAATTTTTGCCGCCTCGATCAATGGCTTGGGAATCGATTTGAAAAATTTTGTTAAAATAAAAACCGGAAATGCTGAAAAAATTCCCGGAAGAATCACAGCAAGATGCGTATTTAAAATATGCAGTTTTGACAAAACCAGATACGTGGACACCATCGTCACCTGAAAAGGCATAATCATCAAAATCATATAAAAAAAGTATAGTATCTTTTTCCCTTTGAACTCATATTGTGCAAAGGCCCAAGCCGCCGGAACGGATACCAGCAATTGTCCTATCAGCACTGGAAAAACCTGTTTGCAGGAATTCCAAAACATTACGAAGAACCCCGGCGAATCCAACAGAAGTTCTACATAAGCCCTAAGTGTCGGATATTGGGGAAACAGTGCAAAACGAATGCCCTCGTCCCCGTTATTCAACACTCCTCCATACGTCTCCGACAATTCTCCGGCTCCCATAAAAGAACTGGTGAACATGATCAACAACGGCGTTACAAAGAGCAGGCAGATAAAACACAGTGTCAAAAATAATATTCTCTTCTTCATTCTCTACTCCTCATTTCCAATCTTTTTTCCAGCACAAGAAAAACTCCGATCAACACAGCGATAAATACTGCCAAAACAACTGCTGCCGTACTCATTTTCTGAATATCCAGACTGACAAACCAATTGTTAAATAGATGCTGAAGCATATAAATACTCTCATGTGGATAATCACCTGCGATCAGATACGCCTCCCGAAACACTTTAAAAGAATTGACAAAGGCCAAAATGGTAATCATCGTAAAAGAGGATACCAGCTGCGGAAGCGTAATGTAAAAAAAACATTTCCAGTCACTCGCCCCGTCCACTCTCGCCGCCTCATAATAAGTCGCGGGAATTCCGTTCAGACCCGCCAACCACAAAACGATAAAATAGCCCATATTTTTCCAGAGATAGCTAAATACTAAGACGGCAAAGGCCGTCTTTTCATTCATCCAATCCACAGGTGCTATAGAAAAGATCTGCAGCCATCCATTTAAAAACCCATTTTTATCAAACAACAATTTCCAGAATAATACGACCGATGCAATGGGAACTGCCATGGGGATTAAAAATGCTCCCTGAAATACTTTCTTTTTCTCTCCCATTTTTTGAATCGCCAATGCCAACACTAATGACGATACAATTAGAAGCGGAATACAAACTCCTAAAAAACGCAATGTATTCTTCACTGCCAGCAAAAACGCCTCGTTTTCAAAAACCGTCTGATAGTTCGCCATCCCGACAAATCGGTTAGAAAATGCCTCTGTAAAAGATCTCTTTATCACATCCAAAAATGGAAAAACGGTGAAGATTCCCGTCCCGAGAAAACTCGGGAGCAGGAATAACCACACTTTTTTTCCGCTATTCTTTGAGGTACGTCTCTGTCTTGCCTGTGATATTTTGAACGGTCTCTTCCAATGATTTTTCCCCTTTGAAGTATGCGATTCCTTCATTTATAATCACCTCCAAAATGGCGTCATCTATCTGTACTGCGGTATCAGCGCTACGCTCAATATCTGCAAACGGCTGAACCTGTGTTCCATCCGGCTCCGAAGCGCTAAACATTTCCCCGTTCTCATCGGTTCCGCCGATAGAGATACCCGCTCCGTCCTCGGGAGCTTTTCTTGTACACCAGCTTTCCAGCGCTTTTTCATTTACCGGAAAACCGTCTTCTAGGCTGAGTGACTGTACCTCTTCCGAAAACAGCATTTCTAAAAATTCTTGTGCCAATTCTTTATTTTTCGAGGCACTGTTCACTCCGACAATCCCACGCGGAAGATAGAGTCCATTGATCGCCTGTGGCGTCGCATTCATTTGTTTTAATACCTCGCATGGCTCCATCAGGTCAAAGATTCCTCCCGCTTCCACGACAACCGCCTGTTTTTTCTTTCTCGCAAGCAAATCATTATTTGTACTGATACTTTCCAACATTTCTGATCCCAATTCTTTTTTCAGTGACTCTTCTGTCATATCCGGCATCCTGCTCAAATAAAGTTCCATCTGAGTGCTCTCCTCCACACTCATGACATCCCCCAATTTCTTAGCTGTCTCCAGCAATTCTTTCAAATTCTCCTTTGGCAACACCTTTTTTCCCGAATCTAAAAACAGATCTTTGTAATTGATGGTCAGCAGCATTCTCAAATATTTCTCAAACGAAGCATAACCTTTTCCCAGTAACTGCTTTTCTCCAGAACCATCCAAAAACTTGCTGAGCGCCTTTAAGGATTTTATCGCTTCTACTTCCTCCTTCGAACCATACAATCCCAATACTCTCGCACGTACTGGCATTCCATAGATCTTTTTATCATTCTTCATACTCTCTACAATATTTTCTAATAAAGGATTTTCTTTTGACAACTCTTTATAGAAGTCTGTCATATTTTCTAAGACTCCCTTTTCTATATAAGAATCCATTGGAAGTCCGTCTAAGATCAGAACATCCGCCCCATTTCCGCTTAAAAGCTCTGTATTCAATACGCGAATCTGGTCTGCCTTCGTGGTACTCGTCTCCTGCTGACTTCCCGTTTTATAATGTATCCTTACATCCGTATGTTTTTTCTGAAATCTGGAAATCGCCTGTTTTACAGTCTTATTTTCCTCTAACCCATATACAGTAAACTGATGATCCGCTGTGACTTTGGCATTTTTGTCGTAGACATAGCGCACAAGCATCGCCGAACCTTCATCCTGATTATAAAGTGCAAAATAATCTTCTTTTTCTCCGAGTGCAAAACCGATGATATCTATGGCCGCATCTCCCATCGATGCCATATCTCCCTCAATCATGGTCTCCACTGTCGAGCCATCTTTATTGACATGATGCAGGCCTTTTGCATTCAGAAAATAGCAATCCTCCTTTTTTCCCATTTTCAGAATTCCAAAACTTTCATTGAGATTTTTATAGGAAAATTCTTGTACTACCTCTCCTGTATGGATGTCATAGACGAAAAATCCGTCAATCTCTTTATTCATCACAATGGCCCTTCCATTTCGATAATCAAACATCTTAAGCCCTGTCGTATCCACGGACCCCTGCTCCGCATCGAGTAGACGGCTGCCGTCTGCGATCGAATAAACTTCCAGTTTTCCCACAGAATTACTCGTTATGACATTTCCATCCGCCATAATGCCAACCATCTCTATATCTGTGGAACCTGAAAGGACATCCGGGAGAATCTCTTCTGTGGCGATACCATCTGTGGTTTTTAAAAGATGCATTTTTCCTTCCTTATAATAAAGAAGATATTCATTTCCATCTTCTCCCTCAAAAATATCTTTTAAGTAACAATCTTCTCCTCCAATAACAGAATTTAACCAATCTGCTTTTGCCTCTGTATAATTGCTTCCATCTGAAGACTCATAGGCCTGATAAGTCTTTTCTTCCGGACGGAATGTATAAATTTTAAAGCTGCCTTCCTTTTTATGAATCAAGCTGACTCCCCGCTCATCTTCCTGAATTGGCAGATCTATCATCTGTTCCACATATCGTCCTTTTGCTTTCTTTTTATTCTCCTCTTTTCCATCTCCTTTGCATCCTGTCAAAATTCCCATTGCCAGAGCACAAACGAGTAGCATGGAAATCCATACCTTTCCCTTTTTTTGCCTCATCTGTATGATTCCTCCTGTTCTTTCTATTTTAACTCAACTGCTTACTACCAATACTATCAGAGAAAGCTCTAAAAAACTTTTAAGTTTTTCTCCATTTCTTAGAGATTTTTTAGAGATTTCTCTGGTATACTTTTTTATTATATAGCAAAACAGAAAGTTGGGAAATTTATGCGTTTACTGATTATAGACGACGATGAGGCACTCTGCGAAGCCCTCACCATACAATTGAATAGCTCCGGTTACGACGTTGATTCCTGTCTAAGCGGAGAAGATGCTCTTTTTTATGCTCTACAGAATTCCTACGACGTCATTCTCTTAGATCGAATGCTGCCCGTCATAGACGGACTGACTCTGCTCGCATCTATTCGAAAAAACAAGATTCATACCCCCGTCATTATGATGACAGCGATGACTAGAATTCAGGACCGCATTGAGGGACTAGATACAGGAGCCGACGACTATATTACGAAACCTTTTGACACGCAAGAACTGATGGCACGCATCCGCGCCCTCACAAGACGACCGCACGCTATGGACTCCCTAAACATCCTTACCTTTGCTGACCTTACTCTGAACACTGTGAGGCAGGAATTGGGCACAAAAAAAAGCACCATTTCTCTATCGAAACGAGAAACAGCGCTTTTTGAATATTTCTTCCGTAATAAAAACCAGACCCTTTCCAGAAACATGCTACTCTCACATATCTGGGGACCGGACTCTGAGGTGGAACAGGGGAACTTAGACAATTACATTCATTTTGCAAGAAAACGACTAAAATCGTTAAAAAGCCGTGTACAGTTAAAAACCGTTCACGGTATCGGATACCGAATGGAGGACGGCAATGTTTCATCAATTTCATAAAAAAATGACATTTCTCTATACCCTAACCACCGGAATCATCCTGACTCTGGTGCTGCTTATCATTCTTTTCTATAACGAAAAACGAATCACCGTAAAAAATGAGGAGAGCTTTCAGACGAACATCTGGACTACGATATCCAAACTGCAGACAGAGCGCAGCATCTCCCATAGCTGGCTGTCACAAATGGAATCGGAAAATGATTTGATTATCCACATCGAAGAAAATAATATTCCGCTTCTTTACCGCGGTTCCTGGACACCTTCTACAGATCGCGATACTCTGATTCGACGCGCAAAAAAAACAGCGGAAAAAAACAGAATCGATACCTCTGTAAGACCCGTATCTTCTGACACACAGCAATCAGAACTATTCCAAATTCAAGGAGAACACCACGACTCTTACCAGGGCGTTGTAATCAAATTTCCCACCTCTTTTGGATATCAAAGTCTGATACTTCTGCACTCTTTAGAACCTACGCAAAACACCTTAGTTTATCAAAGATTATTTTTCACTTTGTTAGACGTGCTCGGTATTTTCGCACTCTTTTTTGTCAGCTGGAATTTTGTCAAGAAAAGTCTGCGCCCTTTAGAGGAAACAAAAGAAAAGCAGGACGCCTTTTTTGCAGCGGCTTCTCATGAACTTCGTTCACCGATCACCGTAA
This sequence comes from Lachnospiraceae bacterium, assembly GCA_022790905.1. Lineage (GTDB taxonomy): Bacteria > Bacillota > Clostridia > Lachnospirales > Lachnospiraceae > Maccoyibacter. The sequence goes on from JAAVYC010000078.1 coordinate 8,720, forward strand.
TTCAGGCGTCCGCAAACGCAATTTCTACAACTCCCACAAAAGCGCTGCATCTATCTGCAAATATCTTATCCGAGTGCAGACGTCTCTCCAAGTTGGTGGAAGATATGCTGACTCTGACCTTATCCAATACCTCCGGTTGGTCTGCTAACTTGGCGCCATTGGACATGGACACTTTACTGCTCGATCTCTTTGAATCTTTTGAACCAATCTGCAAAGAAAAAGGACTCTCCTTATCTCTATCCATGACAGACGAACCTCTCCCGGTTATACTTGGCGATCGGGAACGGCTCATGCAGCTGCTCACAATTCTGCTTGATAACGCCGTCTCTCACTCCAATGCCGATACTAACAGCAACATTGTCATAGACACTGAGCGTTCTCATCACACAATTTCGATTTTGATTATCGACCACGGAATCGGTATCCCAGATGAGAAAAAAACTCTTATCTTCGACCACTTTTATCGGGCTGATCCATCCAGAGGCAACAAATCCCACTTCGGCCTCGGACTCGGAATTGCCCTGGAACTGTCAAAATTGCACAGAGGAAATTTAACCGTATCAGATACAGAAGGCGGAGGCTGCACTTTCCGGTTAGCACTTCCTATTTCATTTTAACAAGAAGATGTAGCAGATCCGTAAGCTTTCCATTTCTCTGCAATCTGGTACGTAGTATTTTCATATCCGTATAAGTGGTCAATTCTTCTTCCATACTCTCTAACGGATAAGGATAAGTAAAATTTTCTACAAATGTCTGGTAACGTCTGCAAAATCCAGGGAAATCTGCACATTCTGCATAGACCACAAGATAATTGCAGATAAGTCCCCACGTATCATAACCATAAATCTTTTGGATATGGTTCCCAAGGTATTTCTTATCAAGACTCTTCAAATTCAATGCTTCTATGATTGCCGCCGGACGATGGTTTCTGTCTTTAATCAGCAAATCCAATTCTCCGGCCTGTTTTTCTCCCGGCGATTTTCCATTCAAAGTCTGATCCAACACCATATTTTTTCGCATTTCCAACAGATCGCGCAAATATGTATTTCTGTCGTTTTCCTTCCCTTTTTGCAAAAGCAGCGTATTCCCCTGCAGCATCGTACAGATGATTGTCAAGTCCTCCAAAAACTCGTTCTGGTTAAAACCGCGATCTTGCAGCATCTCGCGCAGCATCGGATATGTGACATCTCTGTGCTCTTGACAAATTCTCAGAATCCGTTCTATATCAAACGTATCTTCCACAAGTCCTAGAATTTTTTTAATCGAAATCCGTTCCCGAAAAGCCGAGGAGAAATATTCTGTTTCCCCGGAACTCAGACGGATGATAAGATCCTCATACTCTATTTCATCTTTCGATCCTCCCATTTTATAGACGATCATATCCCTTGCCTCTAAATTCAAATCCTGGTTGATACGAAGTAAATTTCTCCTGATTTCCGCCAGATATTCTTTTGGCGGATTCACCGCGATATCCGAACTTTTAATGAAAATCTCGATCTTTTTATCATGCATTCTCACAAGCGCCGATACCCTGCCATCGAAAGAACTAAGAATCATGCCTGTCAGCCAAACCTTTTCCATGGCAAGATCGTCCCGCATCTTAATCATCAGCTTGTGCAGTACATTATTCGGAAGATATTCATACTCCATAAAATATTCCAGACTTTCTTCCTCAAAAAATTCTTCCACATCTCTATACTGATTTTTATCACACATCATCGGAATGAACTCTGTCTGTTCATCAATCTGATAGGAAATTTCAAACCTTCTCATGACCCCGAGAATATACGGCATTTCTTCGATATCGTATTGAATCTTTTCCACAGAACGAGGCGGATTTTTCAACAGTTCCACGATCTTATGGATCAGGATCATTCCGTTTTTCGCTTCATCTGACCCGTTAAACAAAATAATATAGATAGCATTCGTAATCCATTGCGGTTTCAATACCATATAAGCTCCCAGCAATTCATCTTTTTTCCTGTAATTGAAACTGACCCCTAAATCGTGAAACCAATCCAACAGCCAGTTCTGTATCCGCGTATTTTTTACTCCATTTTCCTCACAGATACTGCGATACTCTTTATCCTTAATATAGTTGCCCCGCATACCGCTTAAAATATTTTTTACTCTGCTCCAGGATACTGGAAACTCCATCGCATAGCTGTCAAACTCTTTTACTGTCGACAAGATCTGCTCAGTCAACTCATGAAACTTCCTTTTCTCATCCTCCAATGCAGACATTTTCAATGTAGTGACAATCTGTGGATAGTCGTTCATCAGCAATCTCTCGTTTAGGCTTGCGGAAGGATTTTGATCCATCTTATTTAAAACGAGAATCACCGGACAGCCGTTTGCAAAACTCTTAATATTGTTAAGCCAATATTTCGCTCTCTCATCCTGCGTATTATCCCTGGAGTTTAGGACAATCACATACAGCGTTCTATCTGTGAGAAAAAAGCGATGCATAGAGTGCATAATTTCCTGGCCTCCAAAATCCCAGATTTGCAGACATACTTCTTCCGACTCAATCTGGTAGTGTTCCTGTGAGATCTTAATGCCAGGCGTCGCCTGTTCACAAAACTGCGATATTTTCTCTCCTTGTTGTTTCATACGTTCTATGATATGACTCTTTCCGGCCTCCCCGTCCCCTAAAAACACAACCTTCGTCTCATTCAAATGAATTTTTTCCTCCTCATAATAGGCATCGATCAATTCTCTCTTTTGCTCAAACAGACTGATCGGCTGACAGAGCAACTTCGTCTGATATAAACTCAATCCATTCTCTGAATATTCTTCCTGTGTAGAGATCTCGCCAAATGTATTTGCAAACTCCACCGGAATCCGCTCTAAAGTCATTTTTCCCAAATCACATCTTGTCAAATTTGAAAATGGAGACAGTTTTGGAAATTTACGGATTTTTGTGTTTTTTATTGAGAACTTTTTCAAATTTTTAAGCTCTCCAAAACTGTCTGGCAATCTGGTAAGACTTGTTCCGTCTAGATAAAGTTTCTCCAGTTTTTTGAGATTTCCGATTTCTTCCGGCAATCGTTGGATTCCTTTCGTCCTTCCCAGATACAATCCCTTTAATTCTGTAAATTCACAGATCCAATCCGGCAATTCCTGTAACTGCGTCTCCCAGATGGCGAGATGTTCCAATTTTTTTAACTTTTTTAACCCCTCTGGTAGGATAGATATCTCAGTTCTTCCCAGGTAAAGACTTCTAAGTTCCTCCAGTTCAAAGATTTCCTCCGGAATCTCTCTGATTTTTGTTTCATTCATGCCCAGATATTGTAGTGATTTCAAATTGGCAATACTTTTTGGAAAACTGCTAATTCCGGTATCCATCAGATGCAGCTCCCTAAGATTACTCAATTTTCCAATCTCTTCCGGAAGCTCCGACAATTCCGCCTGATTCAAATTCAAATTCTCAAGATCTCGCAGATTCCCAATTTTTTCTAAAATATTTTCCGGATTGCAGCCGCGAAGTTCCAGAGAACGCAAATCTCTCATTTTTGTAATCTCATCAGGCAATTCTGCAAAATGATCCACAAAGAGACACCGCATCTGATCAGCATATTGATAAAACTCTTTCCAATCCCATTCTTTCTCTGTCTTTAAAAGAATCCGAATCCACTTTCCATCCTCCGAGTAAAAAAGATTTTTTTCTTCATTTTCCTCGTATAAAGGTGCAAGACTAATGGATTCACAGCTCTTTAATCTTTCATAAAAACTTTTATTTAACTCTATATGAGTACCTACAATCTTCTGACCGTACTCCTCCCAATTCTCGATATCATCATTGGTATAACGCAACACCCTTTTTCCCTCCTATCTTCATTCATCCGCAGGAACAAAAATACGCTTCACGCACTCTCGCGTTCTGATTTTTATGCAAGCGCAACTTTTGTTCCGCGCGCATAGCTGCGCATCTCATTATTTCTCATATAGGAAATCCAAAGGAATTTCCTATATGAGAAAAAAGGAGATGACACATTGTACATCTCCTTTTCCAAACTCTATTTTCTTCCACAACACTGTTTATACTTTTTGCCGCTTCCGCATGGACATGGATCATTCGGATAGACCTTTGCGAACTCCCTACGCTTTGGAGCAGCCGGGGCAGACGCATCCTTGTTGGTTCCCGTTACCTTTGCAACCTGTTCTCTCTCCACCTTCTGTTCAATCTGAACATGGAATAAAAGCCGCACAGTGTCTTCCTGGATATTTGCCGTCATATCGTCGAACATATCAAATCCGCTCATCTTATATTCCACCAGAGGATCCTTTTGTCCATATGCCTGAAGGCCGATTCCCTGACGGAGCTGATCCATATCATCGATGTGATCCATCCATTTTCGGTCAATCACTTTCAATAAAATGACGCGTTCTAATTCGCGCAGCGCTTCCGGTTCCGGAAAATCTGCTTCTTTCGCCTCGTACAATTTCACAGCCTGCTCTTTCAACATATGCTTGAGCTGTTTTACATCCTGGAACTCTTCGACCGTCTCCTTCGTCACCGCTTTTACCGGTATGGTCGGCAACAATAATTCATTCAAGCCCGATAAATCCCATTCTTCTTTCGCTATATCAGGAGAAATACAGGTATCAATTGTATTTTCCACGCGGTCTGTAATCATCTTATAAATCGCATCGCGCATACTCTCTCCATCTAAAACCCGACGACGTTCTGCATATATGATCTCTCTTTGATCATTCATGACCTGGTCATACTCCAGCAAATTCTTACGAATTCCAAAGTTATTTCCCTCAATCTTCATCTGCGCCTTTTCAATGGCATTCGTCAGCATCTTATGCTGAATCTGTTCATTTTCCGGTACACCAAGTGCATTGAAGATCTCCATCAGCTTTTCGGAGCCAAACAGACGCATCAAATCATCTTCTAAAGAGATAAAAAATTGCGATTCTCCCGGATCTCCCTGACGTCCTGAACGACCGCGCAACTGGTTATCAATACGTCTGGATTCATGGCGTTCTGTACCGACAATCTTCAAGCCCCCTGCCGCTCTCGCCTCGTCGTCTAACTTGATGTCCGTACCACGTCCCGCCATATTTGTTGCGATCGTGACTGCTCCGTGCAGACCGGCATCCGCTACAATCTCTGCTTCCATCTCATGAAACTTTGCATTCAATACTTTATGCTGAATCCCTGCTTTTCTCAAAAGCTTACTGATCTCTTCCGAAGTCTCAATCGTAATCGTACCCACGAGAACAGGCTGACCTTTTTTATGTGCCTCGACGACTTCTTCCACTACAGCGTGGTACTTTTCCTTTTTCGTCTTATACACAGCATCCTGCAAATCCTCGCGGATAACCGGCATATTGGTTGGAATTTCAATCACATCCATCCCATAAATATCGCGAAATTCCTTCTCCTCTGTCAAAGCCGTACCCGTCATACCTGCCTTCTTTTCATATTTATTAAAAAAGTTCTGGAATGTAATTGTCGCTAACGTCTTGCTCTCCCGCTTTACTTTTACATGTTCTTTCGCCTCAATCGCCTGGTGAAGACCATCGGAATAACGGCGTCCTGGCATAATACGTCCGGTAAACTCATCGACAATCAATACTTTGTCATCTTGCACTACATAGTCCTGATCCCGGAACATCAGATTGTGAGCGCGAAGTGCCAGAATAATATTGTGCTGAATCTCAAGGTTCTCCGGATCTGCAAGATTTTCAATCTTAAAAAAGCGCTCCACTTTTCTGACACCTTCCTGTGTCAAATTGACTACCTTGTCCTTCTCATTGACAACAAAATCCCCTGTCTCTTCCACCTCAATTCCCATAATGGCATCCATCTTGGAGAATTCTTTGCTCTCTTCTCCTTTGGACAGCTGTCTTGCGAGTGTATCGCACGCTTCATAGAGGCTCGTCGATTTTCCACTCTGTCCCGATATAATCAACGGCGTTCTCGCCTCATCAATCAATACAGAATCGACCTCGTCGATAATCGCATAGTGCAGTCCTCGCTGTACCAGTTGTTCCTTATAAATCACCATATTATCTCTTAGATAATCAAATCCCAGTTCATTATTCGTAATATAGGTAATGTCGCAGTCATATGCCGTCTTGCGCTCATCACTGTCCATACTATTCAGTACGACCCCAACGCTCAATCCGAGAAATTCATGTACTTTTCCCATCCACTCGGCATCACGTTTTGCCAGATAGTCATTGACCGTGACAATATGGACTCCTTTTTCCTCCAATGCATTCAGGTAAGCCGGCAGTGTAGCAACCAACGTCTTTCCTTCACCAGTCTTCATCTCGGAGATACGTCCCTGATGTAAAACCACACCTCCCACCAATTGCACACGATAGTGTTCCATGCCAAGTGTACGGCGCGCCGCTTCTCTCACCACGGCAAATGCCTCAGGTAATAATTCATCGAGCGTCTCGCCATCTTTTAAACGACCTTTAAATTCTCTCGTTTTTTCTCTTAACTCTTCATCGGACAGTTCCATCATCGCATCTCTCAATGCCTCTATTTTATCCACAATCGGGTATACTATTTTAAGTTCTCTTTCACTATGAGTACCAAATATTCTTTCCGTTAATTTCATTTCAATCTCCTATTATTTTACTGCCTCATCAGGTTAGCCTGACGGCTCTGTCTACACATTATGACTATTCTAGCATGAATCATAACACGAAACAATATCCCGATATGAACGATTTATTAAATTTTTGTAAATATGCACACGCTTTTAAACGATTATGGTGTGATCTCTATATAGCTCGCAACACACATTTTGCAAAGGAGGAATTTACAATGTATATTTATAAAACGAAAGGAACCTGTTCGAAACAAATTGATATTGAACTCGATGGAAACGTTGTAAAATATGTGAAATTTTATGGCGGATGCCATGGTAACTTACAGGCAATCCCAAAATTAGTAGAGGGTCTCACGATTGAGGAAGTGGAGAAAAAACTCAGCGGTATCTCCTGCAATGGACGTCCAACCTCCTGCGGGGATCAACTTGCTAAGGCTTGTCGGGAAGCTTACGAATCAAATTTAAAATAACTTTTTTTCGTCAATTGTTTGTTTTATTTGTAAATTTCAGATAATTTATATTTAATTTAATAATTTTTTTATTTTCTTGTTGACAAACTATTTTTTAT
>JAAVYC010000079.1 GCA_022790905.1 Lachnospiraceae bacterium
AAAGTATTTTGAATCACTGTTCAAAATAGGCTATTTCATTAAAACGAGGTGATTTATGAGAAAAGCAAGAGAGCTTCAAGATACCACAGTTCAACTAATGACACAATATTATAACAATAAGATTGAGCCATTTCTGGAAGTAATAGATGAACATATACTGTGGGTTGGACCTGCAGAAGGGCAGATCATTTATGGAAAGGAGACGTTAGTGGACACTTTTTCCAAAGAACACCACCAACTGACATTTCAGGTTTATGATCTCTGTGCATCCATTGCATTAAGTACCAGAAAATGCGTGGAAATTTTTCTCCACTTTTCGGTAGACACTTTCTATCCTGACGGAAAAATCATACGCTGTGATCAGCGAATTCTATTTTCCTGGATTGAACACAATTTTAAAGATAATCAAAAGAAAAAACACAGTTTTTGGAGAATCAAAACTTGTTTTATTTCAAATGGCTTCCCTTATTCGAAAAAAGATACTATTTATCCTGTACATTTCACAGAAACACCTATCACAAAATTCATGACGCCAAATTTAGCAGAACGGCATATCAAACTCAAAGGCCTAAATCATGAGGTCCTATTTCTTATTGATAAAAATATTATACGTATTTATAGTCGGGGAAACCATACCTGGATCTATACCACCGATCGCTGTTTTGAATCTATTACACCGATTCGCGATATCGAGCGAGATTATTCTGATATCCTTTTTCGCTGCCACGCAAGCCATATGATCAATCCAATCTATGTAAAGTCCATCACCAGATTTAAAATCACGCTTTTAGACGACACGGAAGTTCCTGTTCCGGAAAAGAAATATACACAGATCAAACAAAAATTATCTGACATATTGCTGCATTTAAATACATAGAAATCTAAAATACAAATTGTACTAACAACATGTAAATCACAGTTCCCCCTGCAATAGAGAGAAGCATCTGCCGCTTCCACAGGTGCAGGCTAATCACGACAACTATCGCAATCATTTCTGGTATTCCATGACTGCCCGTCAGTATATCGATATTCTTCAGGCAATAGATCACCAATAATCCAAATACTGCGCAAGGTAAAACTTTACCGAGATACTGTATATATTTAGGTGTCGGCTTTTCTGCTGGAAACAGCAGAAAAGGAAGAAACCTAGTCAATACCGTTCCAAGAATCACCATCCCAATTGTAATTACCTGTTCTGCTATGGTCATTTTCATTTCATCCCCCTCCTTTTTCTATTGGCTTTCTAAACAAAGTTAATACGAAAAGAATAGCAAGCATAGCAGGTATCATAAAATCTTTTGAACCAAATATCACTAGACAAAACAGAGAAATCCCAATCCCCAAAACAGCACTTGCATGATTCTTTTCTTTTAACCACTGCTCCATAAAAATGACTACAAACATTGCCGTCATAACAAAGTCCAATCCCTCTGTATTAAAATGAATCAGAGAACCAAAAATTCCTCCCAAGGTTGCACCAAAAAACCAGTAAAAATGATTGAAAAGCGTAACAAAAAACATAAACCAGCCACGATCCACTCCCTCTGGAATATCTGCGGTATAGTTGATGGAAAAGCTTTCGTCACACATGCCATAAATCAGGTAAAAATCTTTGAGTCCATTTCCTCGATATTTATCCAACATAGAGATCCCATAGAACAAATGTCTCGCGTTAATCATAAGGGTTACTGCTAACGCCTGCAGCGGATAAAAAGCGCCGAGCAAGAGATTTACTGTAACAAATTCCATCGAACCGGCAAAAATTGTTAAACTCATAAGCATCGGATACCAAAAGCTAAAACCGGATACATTCATATAAATCCCGTATGTCAGACCTAAAAACCAAAATCCTGCAAAAATTGGAATTGTAAGGGGAAAAGCCGCTCGAAAAGCGGCTCCGTATTTTGTGTTTTTTAACATTACTGTTTCCTTTCCATTAATAAAACAGGTCTTCTATGATTTTAATCTCATCATAGAAGACCTCATTATACTAAATCTTAATTTTTATTTCTCTATTTACGGACTAAAACATTACTTTGTATCAAAAACAGATTCTTCTTTTGCAATTTGTTCTGTATATGTCTCAATAACATATGCATATCCCCACGATGTCAGACCATAATCTAAATTATATTTGGTACTGTTAACGTATTCTGAATTAAACGTTTCATACATGATATTGCTCTTTACTCCACCGATGTATTTTCCTATCTCAGAATCAGTATTTATTTCTAAAGCCTCAAAATTTCTCGTCGGAGTTTTCATTGTATCAATTAAGTTCCTCAAAGAACTATATCCTCCCGTATGCAATTTATCATTAACGTTATTGATCGCAACATAATACGCATAGGCATCCTCATATACTTTTCGATCATACTCTAATATCTCACGTTGTTTGGATACATCATATTCGAGTGTGTCCAAGGCATCATAGCACTCCTCAATACCCTCAAAATCAAAATCTTTATATAACTCATCTACTTTATTTAAATAGCCTTCAATTTGCTCCTCCTGCTGCTTCTTTTGCATTCCCCACCAAAAAGCCCCGACAATACAAACAACAACAAGAACTGCCACAACAATGAGAATTATTAATTTATTATTATTCATTCTTTTCCCACAATGAGGACATTTCTTTGCTTTTTCCGATATATTCTCACTGCAATATGGACAAATTATAAGAGACATTTTCCCTCCTTATTTTACATTGATCATTTTTTCTTCTCCGGCAATCGTGAGTTTTACTTTTATCGATTTATCATTCGTCTGTACTTCTCTCGGCATACTAATGGCGACATGCAAGGTTGTAGATTCCAGTGCATCTAAACCATCCCAAAAATAAACCGGATTAATCTGTGAACCATCACTTCTGTACAAGTTGTAGCTTTTTGTGAGTTCCGAATTATCATATTCAACTTTACAAGTTCCAACTATATGCTCTATCCCCAAAACATCTGTATCTATATTTTTGATCTGCAATACAATATCAATAAACGTCTCATTATCATCTGCAGAATAATATAAATAGTACCCGCTCGTATTATTAGGCAGCAACTTTGCACTAATATTTGTTTTTACATAAGTCACTTCCCATTTTGGAGTGCTAAACGATTCTCCAACATTAAAAGTTCTTTTTCTGATTTCCTCTTCTTCCGAGAGTTTTTTATATTCAACAACCGCGCTTGCTAAAACTGTGTGATTCGTGATTTTATCCTTCGCTTCATCTGAAAGTGAATTATATTGTCTCTCAGCCTTATCTATCTTTTCTTTACTGTCGAGCGTTACCTCACCAATACTGTCAATTAATGATATACAGGAATCTATTACCAACTTTTCATAATCTTTTTCCGCACTTGTTAAAATATCATAATTTGAAACTTTAGACTTATCCTCATCCGAAAGCGAATCATAAGAATTTCTTGCTTCCTTGATTTTTATCTCAGACTTTAATGTTACTTTTCCAATAGCCTTAATTTTAGAATTTGAATCCTCGATCTTTAAAACTGATAATTCTTTTACTGCTGACAATAGAACTTTTGCATTATTTACAAGTTTCTTTTGCTCATCCAAAAGATCATCATAGGATCTCTTCACTTCTTTAATCTTCCTTTGATTGCTGAGACTAACCTTTCCCATTTGATTAATTAATTCTTCTACCTCTTCCGCTTTCAAAGTATTATATGTATCTCTTGCATCCGATAACTTTTTACGATTCTCAACATGATGCTGACATTTTTTAGAAAGTTCCTCATATAGTTTTTCTGCTTTTATGATCTCAGGCTCACTTGTAAGTTCCACCTCACCAATATCATCAATAACCGCTGATACACGATTTACATCTATCTGTTCCTCATCACTTAGCTTATTTCCCAAGACAATGCCAATACCAAAAATTATAAAAACGATAACAACAGCTAACGTTATTCCAATCTTCTTTATTGGTAGCTCTTCTTTTCCTTTTCTAATTGGACATCCACAATTAGGGCATGATTTCGCCGAATAACTAATCTCTTTCCCACAATCAGGACATTTCATCAACCTAGATGACACGCTTTCTACGAACTTCTCATCATTTTTATTCATTGTCATTTGTCATATCACTCCCCTCAAAATATTTTAGATTTGATAATATAAATTATACTCTCATAATCTACTATTTTCAACAAATTTCCCCATAATCTGCTTCTTTGATAACTTACTCCCCACCTGCCTTAAAATTGTAGATTGGTTTGATCACCTGCATCATCTCAACCGTATCACCGATATGATTCACAATATCGTCCATCCCTTTATACGCCATCGGGCATTCGTCCAAAGTATCTTTATTTACGGAGGTTGTATAGATACCGGTCATCTGATGTTTAAATTCTGATACGGTAAAGGAGGCTTTCGCCGCCGATCGACTCATCAGCCGGCCTGCACCATGCGGAGCTGATTGATTCCAATCATCATTTCCTTTTCCAACACAAATCAAAGATCCATCCCGCATATTGATCGGAATTAGCAATTTCTCATTCTTTTTTGCAGATACCGCACCCTTTCTTAAAACCATAGCTTCCATATCTATATAATTATGAATGGTCGTAAATTGCTCTAACACATGCAATTTCATCCCTTTCACAATTTCATCCATCATAGCCTGTCTATTTAATTCCGCATACCTCTGTACGATCTTCATATCATGAATATACTTTTCAAACAGCTCACCCGACACATATGCCAACTGTTTTGGAATATTCGTCCTTTTCGTATTTTTTAATGCTGTAATACTCTTTTGGATTTCCCGTTCTCGTCCCTGTGCCTTTAACTCAGCAATCAACTGATCCACATCTTTTTTCGTGCATCCATTTAATGATTTATAACCCTCCTCTTGATAATAATTGGCAACCTCCAAACCCAAATGACGGCTGCCGGAATGCACAACAAGATAGATATTTCCCTCATCGTCTTTATTGGCTTCTATAAAGTGATTGCCGCCGCCCAGCGTTCCAAGACTTTTCTCTGCTCTTCCTGGATTGATATATTTATAGCAAAACAACTCCTCTAAATCTACTTCCTCAAAATATCTATGAGTCTTTTCCCGTACGTTGAATCCGGATGGGATCTTTTTATAAATCAACTTATCCAACTTTTGTAATTCTATATGTTTTTCTTTGATTTTAATGGTCTCCATCCCGCAGCCAATGTCCACCCCTACCAAATTCGGAACGATTTTATCTGTAATCGTCATAGTGGTTCCGATTGTGCAGCCGGCACCAGCATGAATATCAGGCATCAGCCTTATTTTACTGCCAGATACAAACTCCTGATTCAGTAAAAGAAGTACCTGAGCGATAGATGTCTCATCTACGACATCTGTAAAAATTTTCGCCTCATTATATTTTCCTTTTAACTCTATCATATATCCTCCGATCAATTCATTTCTTTTTCATATAATGTCTTATCCATTTTTTCAAAATATTTACAATCAACCTCTTTTAACAAATGAACGTACAATCGGCTCATCAGTTTTAGGCCTTCCTTTTCGATACAGATTTTTGTATAACAAAATTTTGGTATACATACTGTAGCAGCACAGACAAAAATAAAGATTGGTATTATCTGATTGCATCACATTTTCTCCTTAGAATGTTTATTGTAGATAATTTTACCATATTCTCGATAAAAATATAAACTCCATATATGATAAAAATAAAGGAAAAAATCATCAAAAAGATCTGTCTTGTTAATAATAAACAAGAATTCTATAATCAACTATATAACCTCTTATTTTTTTATCTACGAAACGTAGAATCCGCACAAATTCACCATTTTCTACGACTCATGGGTGTGAAACAAATGATTCGTGAGTGATAATAAATTCAGAAAGGAGGCGTCAAATGGATCAAATATCAACTGGAAAATTTATTGCAAAAGAGAGAAAAAGAAAAGGATATACACAAAAACAACTCTCTGAGAAGTTAGAAATCAGTGACAAAACTATTTCAAAATGGGAACGTGGAAATGGATTTCCAGAAGTATCCTTACTTCTACCATTATGTAATGAACTTGATATTACGGTAAATGAGCTGCTATCTGGAGAAAGAGTTTCCGAAAAAGATTATCGTGAAAAGGCGGAAGAAAATATGGTGAATTTAGTAAAAGAAGCACAAGAAAGTAAGAAAAAAATATTATTATCAGCAATGGTTGCAATATTAGCAGTCATAGCTGCAACCCCCTTATTTGTTATTTCCGGTGCAATGCAAATGAATAATTTGACTCGGATCATACTGATTCTGATAGGTTCCGTTGTAATTGTAATGGGGCTTGTTATTGCCTGTATCTTAGACAGAGACGCAGGCGCATTTGAGTGTCCAGAGTGTAAAACTCGGTTTATTCCAGAGATCGGCGCATATATGATGGGAGCACATACAATTACAAAACGCAAATTAAAATGCCCTAATTGTGGAGCTCATAGATACTGTAAAAAAGTGTTGACCAAGTAACTATCTGAGCATGTAAAATTTTGGACCTGTTGACAAATTCTTTTATTCTTGAATTGTAATAAAAGTACTGAGAATTTAATAAAAGCGGATCGGTATGAGCTATCATTAAGTGGCTTTTACCATCCGTTTTAGGTTCAATGTCATAGCAACAAAAAGACACGCTTCCTCCGTTTGGAAAATCCCTCTTTTATGAAATCTTTTTAAATTGTGTTCTCTTTTCAAAGTGCAATCAATAGAGGTATGACCCATTCACTATACAAACGAAATCTTGCCAACCAAACCAGAAGCATAGTATAATACAGGATACTAAATCAGTTCAAAATATCATTGTAAATATATATTTTAATCAAGGAGGAAACACGATGAATCCATTACCAATAGAAGATATGAGCAAAACTTATCTCGAACATTCCATGGTCATTCATAATTTTGTCATCAAAATAGGAAATCAAATCAAAGACAGTCTGTGCCGTGTATTTGGCGACAGTGTACAATATCAATGGCGTGAAAACGATGATAAAGTAATCATACCTGATGCATCTATTATCTGCAATATGCGTGACCGGAAAAACGTATCGTTTACTGGCATTCCCCGTTTTGTAATGGAAGTCCTGTCAGACTCTACAGAAGAATATGACAGAAATGAAAAAATGCAGATCTATTGTAAAGTTGGTGTGTCCGAGTATTGGATCGTAGACTGGCGCAAAAAACAAGTTGAAATTTATATGTTCGACTGGAAAGACGATGATACTGCCTATCCATATCTTTACAAAACTGTCACAGAAAAAAATAAAGATGAACTTCAAATCGTTATGTTTCCAAATTTCCTAATCACATTCGATGAACTTTTTGACATCGAATGATATTAATCGCTTATGCGGTAAACTTATCACAATCAGCAGCATAGCCCTTCTACATTTAGAAGGGTTATTTCTATATATTATCTCGCTGATAATCTATCCCTCATTTCTATATTTATGCTCAATAATCCAAACCAAATTGCTGTCGAATTACATCACTTACACAAATTACTACCTGCAACATGAATCCAAAATTTACTCCTCTTTACGCAAAATGAGTATACTATATAGACTAATTTAGGGGAACGGATAAAAGAGTAATTTGATTTTTGAATCTATCTTTTAATACTATGTTTACTCACTATTAGCCCATAAACCTTTTATTCAATTATAGCTACTTTTTTTCTTAAAATTGTCTTTCATCCATAAACAGTATTTAATCCAGCTAATCGGATAAAAATCATACATTTCATATAAACGTTATCTTCTCTATCACATATTCGAAGTCCATCATCAGCTACTTATCTAACTAACAATGGACTTATTCAAATATCCTAACATATGTACAAGAAATTTCCTTTCCTGCATATTTTCAATCGAAGGAATGTGTATGATTACCTTTTGATTCTCAAAAAAAATAAAGACCCCAAAACCCTAGCATTTCCAAGGTTTTGAGGAATTCTTTTAATAGCGAGAGGGGGACTTGAACCCTCGACACTACGGGTATGAACCGTATGCTCTTGCCAACTGAGCTATCGAGCCGTATGAATGAGTGGGACCTCTAGGGCTCGAACCTATGACCCTCTGCTTGTAAGGCAGATGCTCTCCCAGCTGAGCTAAGATCCCATTCATGTAAGTTGCTTTCCGCAACCCG
>JAAVYC010000080.1 GCA_022790905.1 Lachnospiraceae bacterium
GCTTTAGTGGAACAGGATCCAATGAGCCGTGTAGCCTGTGAGACAGCAACTTGTACAGGATTCGTACTGGTGACAGGAGAAATTACGAGTAAGGCCAATATTGATATACCGCAAATTGTGCGTAAGACAGTCAATGAGATCGGCTATAGTGATGCGTCAACTGGGTTTGACGGAAATACTTGTGCGGTTATGGTAGCGATAGATGAGCAATCTGCTGACATTGCCATGGGTGTGGATCGGGCGCTTGAAGCAAAAGAAAATAAGATGTCTGATGAAGAATTAGAGGCTATTGGGGCAGGAGATCAGGGAATGATGTTTGGGTATGCGACAAATGAGACAGATGAAATGATGCCATATCCGATCTCACTGGCACATAGACTTGCTAGGCAGCTTGCAAAAGTGAGAAAGGACGGAACTTTAAGTTATTTAAGACCCGATGGAAAGACCCAGGTTTCCGTGGAATATGACGAAAAGGAGAGACCTGTGCGTTTAGAAGCAGTTGTGCTATCTACGCAACATGATCCGGATGTGACGCAGGAACAATTACATAACGATATCAAAAAATATGTATTTGATGAGATTCTTCCAAAAGAGATGGTCGATGCGGAGACAAAATTCTTTATTAACCCGACTGGTCGTTTTGTCATTGGAGGACCGCACGGAGATGCCGGTCTGACCGGACGAAAGATTATTGTTGACACTTACGGCGGATATGCTCGGCACGGCGGCGGTGCTTTTTCTGGTAAAGACTGCACGAAAGTGGATCGTTCTGCGGCATATGCAGCGCGTTATGTTGCAAAAAATATTGTGGCAGCAGGTCTGGCAGACAAATGTGAAATACAGCTTTCCTATGCGATTGGCGTAGCACAGCCGACATCCATTATGGTGGATACGTTTGGAACGGGAAAAGTCTCTGATGAAAAATTTGTGGAGATTATCCGAGAGAATTTTGATCTGCGCCCGGCCGGTATTATTAAGATGCTAGATTTAAGGAGACCAATCTATCAGCAGACAGCCGCCTATGGTCATTTTGGACGCGATGATTTGAATGTTCCGTGGGAAATAGTCAATCGGGCAGAAGAGTTAAAGAAATATTTATAAAGTGCGAAAAGGACATCTAAGCTGGAGCTTATCCAGATTTTGGGTGTTCTTTTTTCTTAACTCCTGTCATTTTTTATAAAAAATTTAGAATTCTTTTTGTGAATAGGCATAGGAATCTTTTCGATTTATGATAAAATAGATGCCATGAGAGGATATTTATTATGAAATTAAGAACAAGATTATCCATTGCGTTTTTTACTATGATTTTTATACCTGTTTTTTTGATTGGTATCGTTGTGGCCGGGGTTTATCGGGAAAAACCGGAAGTTTTCGAACAGGCAAAAGATGTGATGATTGATATAGGGTTTTCGTTGCTGCTGATTTTTGTTTTTATGGCAACATTGATGACATTTTGGAGTTATCGGGCAATTGTAGATCCTCTAAAAAAACTAGAAGCGGCAACGCAGAAGATTAAAGAGGGAAATCTGGATTTTGAGATTGAAGTGGTGGGAAGAGACGAGATCAGTGAGCTCTGTCAAAATTTTGATGGTATGCGAGAACAGTTGAAGCAGTCGATGGAGGAACGCATCTGTAATGAGAGAGAGAATCGTGAACTGGTCAGCAATATTTCCCATGATTTAAAGACACCGATTACCGCCATTAAAGGTTATATAGAGGGAATTATGGATGGAGTGGCGGATACGCCGGAAAAAATGGATAAATATGTCCGAACGATTTATAATAAGACAAATGAGATGGATCTTTTAATCAATGAGTTGACAATCTATTCTAAGATCGATACGAATCGTATTCCTTATAATTTTAACAAGATTAATGTAGCGGAGTATTTTAATGACTGCATTGAAGAAATCGGATTGGACTTGGATTCCAAGGGAATCGGTTTATCTTACATTAATTACGCAGAGGATAATGTTCTTGCGATTATGGATCCGGAGCAGATTCGAAGGGTGATTCATAATATCATTAATAATTCAATTAAATATTTGGATAAGGCAAACGGATTTATCAATATCCGTGTGCGCGATGTGGGAGATTTTGTGCAGTTTGAATTTGAGGATAATGGAAGAGGAATTGCACCGAAAGATCTTCCCTATATCTTTGAACGTTTTTATCGGGCAGAGAAATCGAGAAACTCTGCAACTGGTGGAAGCGGAATCGGATTGTCCATTGTAAAAAAAATTATTGAAGATCACGGCGGTAAGATTTGGGCGACGAGCAAAGAGTCAAGTGGAACGACAATGTATTTTGTAGTCCGCAAATATCAGGAGGTACCAAATGAGTAAGATTTTAATCATTGAAGATGAAGTGGCAATTGCGGATTTAGAACGGGATTATCTGGAACTCAGTGGGTTCGAGGTGGAGATAGAGAATGAGGGAGATGTGGGATTGACAAGGGCCTTGAAAGAAGATTTTGATTTGTTTATTCTAGATCTGATGCTTCCTGGAACGGACGGTTTTGAGATTTGTAGGCGTATCCGAGATGAGAAAAATACGCCGATTATGATGGTGTCGGCAAAAAAGGAAGACATAGATAAAATTAGAGGTCTCGGTCTGGGTGCCGATGATTATATTACGAAACCTTTTTCGCCAAGTGAACTCGTAGCGAGAGTAAAGGCGCATTTAGCGCGCTATGAAAGGTTGATTGGGAGTAATGCAGAGACACGCAATATCATTGAGATTCGCGGCATTAAAATTGATAAAGATGCGAGACGGGTCTGGGTTCACGAAGAGGAAAAGGCGTTCACATCAAAAGAGTTTGATTTATTGAGCTTTCTTGCACAAAATCCCAATCGAGTGTTTACGAAAGAAGAACTGTTTCAAGAGATTTGGGATATGGAATCTATTGGGGATATCGCGACTGTAACCGTTCACATCAAAAAAATCCGTGAAAAGATAGAATATAACACGGCGAAACCTCAGTATATAGAGACGATCTGGGGAGTCGGATATCGTTTTAAGGTATAGAAAATGCCTTTCCCTCAGGGACTATTTCATAGATTACTTTTTCACCCGTTGCGGGATGCCGAAATCCGATGTGATAGGAACAAAGTCCAAGTGGTAGATAGCCAGGGGTGTTGTGCCCGTATTTCTTGTCTCCGATCAGAGGATGTCCAATATTCGAGAATTGGACACGGATTTGATGGTGACGTCCAGTGTCGAGTTCTATGCGCAAAAGTGAGCGGTCTTTATGGGAAGTCACGGTTTCATAAAAAAGTTTTGCGTGTTTAGATTTTGGTGTTCCCTTTGGAACCACTTTTGAGATATTGTTTTTTCCGTCGCGGAGTAAGTAATGTTTCAGGGTGCCAGAAAGAGGGTCCACAATGCCGTGAACCATTGCATAATAGTATTTTTCAAATGTGCCATCTTGTATCTGTAAAGATAGAGAAGCGGCACTTTTTTTGTCTTTTGCGAAAACCATAATGCCTTCGACGGGCTGGTCTAGCCTGTGGATGAGTCCTAAATAAGGTTCTTCTTTGTTGGATACGCGATATGTTTTTAATAAGCTTACCATATCGGAGACACCGGGTTTTGGCGTCTGCGTCGGGATTCCCGGCGGTTTTTTACATACAATGATAAATGGATCTTCAAAAATAATTTCTAACATAAAAAAATTATATCACAGTTTAGGTAGAATCTCAATAATCCGCATAATCGTGACATGTCTTTGGCATACTTTTCTTATGAAAAATGAAGTGAAGAAATCGACATTGCAATTGTTAAAAATTGTTATCATAACCTTTTTGGTGTACTGGGCATTTCGTTATTTACTGCGCCTGGTTTACCCATTTTTGATCGCCTATGGCATTACTGTTTTATTGAATCCGATGTTAGAAAAAATAAACGAGAGATGGAAGATAAAAAGAGGGATCTTAAGTGCACTTCTGGTATTTCTCATATTTTTGTTGGTTGGTGGGATTCTAGGGAGTGCAGGCTATGCTTTGATTTCGCAGACAAAAAAATTTGTGCAAAATTATGATGTCTTTGCACAAAAAGGGATGCAGGTATGGAATATGTGCTGTAATAGGGTGGAGGATATCTGCGGTCTTAGGGCGGAACGTGTGGATGCCTATCTGTTAATTATCTGGGAGAAATGTCAAAAGCAAGTAGTTCCTCAAATTATGAATTATTCAGTGGGATACGCAAAAGGGCTGTTGCTGGGCTTTAGTATCCTGGTGATTATAGCAGTATCTACGATTATCATTTTGGCAGATTATCCCAATATCCGAAAAAAGGCGACAGAAAATTCGATTGGAAAACTGATTTATCAGATCGGAAGAAACATGAAGTATGCGGGTGGAACTTATCTAAAGGCGCAGCTTATAATTCTATTGATTATTAGTTCCATTTGTTGTGTAGGGCTTTTGCTGACTGGAAATACCTATGCGGTGCTTGCCGGATGCTGTATTGGCCTCTGCGATGCACTTCCATTTTTTGGAACGGGAACAGTGTTCATTCCGTGGCTTTTCATAGAAGTATTTCGAGGGAAATATGCATTAGCAGCAGTATACGGGGTGATCTATCTGATATGTAATTTTACGAGAGAATTCTTAGAACCCAAATTGATCGGGGATAAACTCTCCATTCATCCGATTATGGTCTTAATCAGCACCTACATTGGATTGTGTATATTTGGAGTCTTTGGCTTTTTCCTGGGGCCGGTGGCAGGACTTTTGATTTCTGAGATTTATAAAATTACAGAGGAGTGAGCGAATAGATAATTCTTGACAATTAAAATGACAGGGGGTAAAATACGAATACGCGTGGAAGAGGATTAGTACGGGAGCGCTGAGATTACAGAGAAAAAATCGTTGGCTGAGAGATTTTAGTTTGGCAAACTCGGAACCTACCTTGGAGCAACCGAATGAAAATTCGGCGTAGAACCGGCGTTAACGGGTGAGAGTGAGTGCATGAGCGCTAATTAGGGTGGTACCGCCGAAGACATTTGGTCCCTTTTTTGGGAGATTGTCTTCGGCGTTATTTATTGTATAGGAATTTTTTAACAATAAATAATAGGATGCTCAGCAAAGAGACCTTAATATTATAAGAAAGAGGATGAAAAAATGGCGAAGGATAAGAAGTTAGTAGAGGCAATCACTTCGATGGAGACAGATTTTGCACAATGGTATACAGATGTCGTAAAAAAAGCGGAATTGATTGATTACTCATCGGTGAAAGGCTGTATGATCATCAAGCCGGCAGGATATGCGATCTGGGAGAAGATCCAAAAGGAATTGGACCACAGATTTAAAGAAACGGGAGTAGAAAATGTATATATGCCGATGTTTATCCCGGAAAGTCTGTTAGAAAAGGAAAAGGATCATGTGGAGGGGTTTGCACCGGAAGTGGCGTGGGTTACCCATGGAGGTTTGAATCCACTGCAGGAAAGGCTCTGCGTCAGACCGACTTCCGAGACATTGTTCTGCGACTTTTATAAAAATGATATTCAGTCTTACAGAGATTTGCCAAAAGTGTATAATCAGTGGTGTTCTGTAGTGAGATGGGAGAAGGAGACGAGACCGTTTCTTCGTTCCAGAGAGTTTTTATGGCAGGAAGGCCATACCGCTCATGCTACGGCAGAAGAGGCTGAGGAGAGAACGATTCAAATGCTTAACGTCTATGCGGATTTTTGTGAGGAAGTTCTCGCGATGCCGGTAGTGAGGGGAAGAAAGACGGAGAAAGAAAAATTTGCAGGAGCTGAGGCAACTTATACAATAGAAGCATTGATGCATGACGGAAAGGCGTTACAGTCGGGTACGAGTCACAATTTTGGAGATGGGTTTGCAAAAGCGTTTGAGATTCAATATACAGATAAAAATAATAAGCTACAATATGTACACCAGACATCTTGGGGAATGACTACGCGGTTGATTGGAGCCGTGATTATGGTCCATGGGGACGACTCAGGTCTTGTGCTTCCGCCTCGAATTGCACCGACCCAGGTGATGGTTATTCCGATTCAGCAGCAAAAAGACGGTGTTTTGGACAGGGCGAATGAGATCAGAGAAGAACTCATAAAAATGGGAATTGCAGCAAAACTTGATGACAGTGATAAGAGTCCGGGATGGAAGTTCTCTGAACAGGAAATGCGGGGAATTCCGGTGCGTGTGGAATTAGGGCCAAAAGATATTGCGGCAGGAAAATGTGTGTTGGTTCGCCGTGATACGAGAGAGAAGATAGAATGTGTCCTAGGAGAGGTCGCGCAGAAAGTTCGGGAGCTTCTCGATACGATTCAAAAAGAAATGTTTGAGCGCGCGAAAGCTCATCGCGATGAGCATATTTGCGATGCCCATAATTATGAGGAATTCAAAATAATGGTGAATAACAGGCCGGGATTTATCCGTGGTATGTGGTGCGGTGAGCAGAAATGTGAAGATCTAATTAAAGAAGAGACCAGCGCAACCTCCCGCTGTATGCCATTTCAGGATCAGGATCAGATTTCAGATGTCTGTGTTTGCTGTGGAAAACCGGCACATAAATTAGTTTACTGGGGAAAAGCATATTAATGAAAATTGAACTTCCAAAAAAAGTAAGTAATATTATACAGACTCTGGAGCGTGCAGGCTATGGGGCTTTTGCCGTAGGCGGTTGTATTCGCGACAGTATTCTAGGAAGGAAACCGCAGGATTGGGATATTACGACTTCGGCAAAACCGCAGGAAGTCAAGCGCTTGTTCTCCCACACCATCAATACGGGAATCCAACACGGCACCGTGACGGTTATGTTAGGGCATGAAGGTTATGAGGTGACGACATATCGGATTGACGGAGAATATGAGGATGCGCGTCATCCAAAAGAAGTGATCTATACGGGGGATCTTTTCGCGGATTTAAAGCGCAGAGATTTCACAATCAATGCGATGGCGTATAACGAAAAACAGGGATTAGTAGATGCCTTTGATGGAATTGAGGATTTAAAAAGAAAAATGATTCGATGTGTGGGAAAAGCAACGGATCGATTTAGTGAAGATGCGCTGCGTATGCTGCGCGCCCTTCGGTTTGCGGCTCAGCTTGGGTTTGAGGTAGAAGAGTCTACCTTTGAGGCAATCAAGGAGTTAGCTCCTACCATCCAAAAAATCAGTGTAGAGCGAATACAGGCAGAATTAGTTAAATTATTATTATCAGATCATCCACAATTTTTGCGAGAAGTCTATGAGAGTGGCATTGCGCAGGAAGTTTTGCCGGAATTTGCAAAATTAATGGAGACGGAGCAGAATCATCCCCATCATTGCTACAGTGTGGGGGAACATACGATTCGAGTCGTTCAGAATGTGCCGAAAGAGCGTGTCCTGCGCCTAGCGGCATTGTTCCATGATATTGCAAAACCAATCTGCCAAATAAGCGACGAACAGGGTGTGGATCATTTTCATGGACATCCAAAAAAAGGAGCCATTATGGCTCATGAAATTTTCAGGCGCCTGAAATTTGATGTAGATACGATGCAAAAAGTTTGTAAATTGATCGAGTGGCACGATGATAATCCTCCGTTAGAACCGTCGGCGGTAAGAAGGGCGATACATCGCGCGGGAGAAGAGAATTATCCGAATATTTTTCTCTTAAAAAGAGCGGATATTTTAGCACAGAGTGACTATAAAAAGGAAGAAAAACTACAATATATAGACGATTATGAAAAAGTTTATAAAGAAATTTTAAAGGAAAAAAACTGTATAAGTTTAAAGGATCTCGCCGTAAATGGAAAAGATTTGATTTCCCTTGGCGTAAAACCGGGGAAAGAGATCGGAGAAATTTTAAACGGACTTTTGGAAATGGTTTTAGATGAGCCTTCTAAGAATCAAAAAGAATATCTGCTCGGGATTGTAAAAGAGCAGTGGCTTTTGTAAGGTCGAATTAACTGGATAGAGTGAAAATAAAAGTCATATAGAGTAGGTCCCCTTCATATGTTAGAGAGACACAGAATTGCTGTGAATTGTCATGTGGAGGGGTTTTTGTGTATTATAAAGAAGAGTCGTTATTCGAGCAATATGCCTTAGAAATTTTAGATACTTACAAAGGAAGGGGAACTGTCTTTGCGGTGACAGACAGAGGAAAAGTATATCTAAAAGAGTATCCGGGATCAGTGGCAAAAGCAGAATTTTTAGCGGTACTCTTGGGAAAAATAAATGAATTGGGAATACATACAGAGACTGTCATTGGAACAAAAGAGGGGGAACTTTTGTCCAAAGATTCAGAGGGGTATTCTTATATTTTGCGTAGATGGTGTGAGGGAAAAGAATGTAATACTTCCAATTGGGATGAAATTCTTTTGTCTGTAGACATTTTAGCAGAATTGCACAATGCCATGAATTGTGTGTCGATAGATTTACCGGAATTTTTGAATTCGGATGAAGAGAAGCTTTTAAAAACTTATGAGAAGCATACCAGGGAGCTTCGGACAGTCAGAAATTATGTAAAAAACAGGAAAAGTAAGAGTGAGTTTGAGAAAGAATTTTTAAAACTCTATTCCAAATTCGCGGAGCAGGCATCGGATATTTTGGACGGATTAAAAAACCAAAGCGGTACAAAACAAGGATTCGGTATCTGTCATGGAGATTTCAATCAACATAATGTCGTATTTTCCAATAAGAAACCGTCGATTATCAGTTTTGATAATTTCTGTTATGACATCCAGGTGAGTGATCTTGCCCGTTTTATGAGGAAAATTTTAGAGAAGAATAACTGGAATATGGGACTTGGGATGGAGATGGTGCGAACTTATGGAAATAAAAGAGAACTTTCAGAGTATGAGACAGAACAGATTTATCTGCGCCTGGCCTATCCGGAAAAATTCTGGAAAATAGCAAATCACTATTATAATGCAAATAAAGCATGGGGATTTGGAAGATATTTAGAAAAATTGGAAAAGATAAAGAGAGAGGAGACAAACAGAGAGCAATTTTTAAAATGCATGAAGCATTTTACTTACGCTTAAAGGAGAAACTCTGTTGGCTTTTTAGAGGGAATCATGTATAATATTTAATAAGTGAGGTGACCTATGAAAAGCAAAAAATGGATGGCGTTTCTTTTAGTGGGAATCTTCTTTTTATCGGGTTGCGGAAAGCCGAAAGAGAGCAATTTGAAGGTGGGCAATGAAGTTCACCGTGGACTTGTAAAAGAAGAAGAAAAACAAGAGAAGATCGAGGAAGAAAAAGAGACGGAACAGGAAACACAAGAAGAAGAACAAGATGGTACGATGTATGTGGTTCTTCAGATAGATAATGCAGAGCAGACGATTCGATTGCAGAGCGTGGAAACGGAAAAAATCTCAGAATATGGACTTTCCGATGCGACAGCTTATCGGGATAAATATGGGGATTTTACTGGAAGCAGTCAGATCGTTCCGGGGAAGATTGTGACGATCGGTTCTGCAAATGCCGATGGAAATCTTTCCTATATACAGTTATCTGAAAAATCCTGGGAGCAGGACAATGTGAAAAAATTTGAAGTGGATACGGAAAAAAATATTTTTACAATTGGAAAGACAAGGTATTATTTCGATGATTCACTCCTGGTCTTTTTGGATGGAGAACAAGTTTCTTTTGACATGATTACTGAAAACGATCAGCTCAGGATTGCCGGGGTAGACAAGAAAGTGTCATCCGTGTCTGTCACTAGCGGTCATGGTTTTTTTGTGCTGACACATACCGAGTTATTTGAGGGCGGCTGGCTGGCCGTTGGAAATGAATGTGTGCTGCAGATTGAAAAAGATATGAAGGTGGAAGTTCCAGAGGGAACATATCAGGTTTCTGTGGCAAATGATGGATATGGAGATACAAAAGAAGCGACAGTGGTGAGAAATGAGACGACGGTCCTAAATCTGGAAGATTATAAGGGAGAAGGCCCGAAGATGGGAAAAGTGCAGTTTCATTTGAAACCGGAAGATACGATGCTTACCATTGACGGAAATAAAGTGGACACGTCACAGCCGGTAGAACTGAAATATGGGATCCATGAACTAGTCGCTTCCAGTGAAAAGTATGGGGTTTATAAGGAAAAGTTGCTTGTAAGTTCAGAGAGTGTTGAAATTACAATGGACATGAAAAAGATGAAAGAAGCGAGAGAGGAAGAGAAGGAGGAGAAGGAAGAAGTAAAAAAAGCGCAAAAGAAATCTTCCTCATCTAATACCAAAAAACCCTCGTCGTCTTCGGGAAGGACATCCTCAGGCAATTCGTCTTCAAGTTCGAAAGATTCCAGTAGTAGTACGAAGCGTTCTTCTAGTTTTAAAAATGAAGACACAGAGGAAGATACGTCGGCATTGAAAAAACTATCTGATTTTATATCCACGTTGTTGGATTAAAATAAAAATGTACAGGAGGAAAGAAAATGGGTTATAAAGAGGTATATGAGAGTTGGATTCAAAATCCTTATTTTGACAAAGAAACGAAAGCGGAATTAGAAAATATTGCGGAAAATGAAAAAGAGATAGAAGATCGGTTTTATACAGAGTTAGAATTTGGAACAGCAGGATTACGCGGTGTGATCGGAGCTGGAACGAACCGTATGAATATCTATATGGTACGTAAAGCGACGCAGGGTCTGGCGAATTATATTAAAAAGGTAGGAAAAGAATCTCAGGGAGTTGCGATTGCATACGATTCTAGGAGAATGTCGCCGGAATTTGCAGATGAAGCTGCGCTCTGCCTGGCTGCGAATGGGATCAAGGCTTATGTATTTGAGTCTTTAAGGCCTACACCAGAACTTTCCTATGCAGTTCGGAAACTGGGATGTACGGCTGGAATTAATATTACGGCAAGTCATAATCCACCGGAATATAACGGATATAAAGTGTACTGGGAAGACGGCGCACAGATTACGCCGCCTCATGACAAAGGGATCATGGACGAAGTAAAGGCTGTTACAGATTTTGCGACAGTGAAGACCATGGGATTAGAGGAGGCAAAGACAGCAGGGCTCTATGAAGTGATCGGTGCCAATATAGATGATTCATACATTGAGGAGTTAAAAAAATTAGTGGTTCATCCGGAGGCCATTGATCAAGTAAAGGATGAATTAAAGATTGTCTATACACCGCTGCATGGAACCGGAAATATTCCAGTACGCAGAGTGTTAAAAGAGCTTGGATTTACACATGTCTATGTGGTACCGGAACAGGAACTTCCGGATGGAAATTTTCCAACGGTAAGTTATCCAAATCCAGAGTCGGAGGAGGCATTTGTACTCGGATTAAAAATGGCGAAAGAGTTGGCTGCGGATCTGGTACTTGCAACAGATCCGGATGCAGATCGTCTCGGCGTCTATGTCAAAGATTCCAAGACGGGAGAATATCACTCTCTGACTGGAAATATGTCAGGATGTCTAATCGGTGACTATGTGATTGGACAGAGAAAAGAGAAACAGGGATTGCCGAAGGATGGGGCATTTATCAAATCCATTGTTTCCACCAACATGGCGGATGCGATTGCAAAATATTACGGAATTCAGCTGGTGGAAGTGCTGACGGGATTTAAGTTCATCGGGCAAAAAATGCTGGAGTTTGAGACAAAGGGAAATGGAACATATCTCTTCGGTATGGAGGAGAGTTATGGATGCCTGACTGGAACTTATGCAAGAGACAAAGATGCTGTGGTAGCGACTCTGACTCTCTGTGAAGCAGCAGCCTATTATAAGACCCAGGGCAAAACGCTATGGGATGCCATGATTGATATGTATGAGAGATATGGTTATTACAAAGACGATGTAAAATCCATTACGTTAAAAGGAATCGAGGGTCTGGAAAAAATTCAGACGATTTTAGAGACACTGCGAAAGGATACACCGGAAGCGATTGGCGGCTATGAAGTCTTGAGAGTGAGAGATTACAAAAAAGATACGATTGTGAACAGAAAGACAGGAGAGACGATACCGACCGGATTGCCGATTTCTAATGTACTATATTATGAATTAGAAAAAGATACCTGGGTATGTGTCAGACCTTCGGGGACAGAACCGAAAGTAAAGTTCTATTATGGCGTAAAGGGAAGTTCCTTGTCAGATGCGGACGAAAAATCGGAAAATCTTGGAAAACAGGTCCTTGAGATGATTGAAAAAATGCTTTAGATTCCTTTAAAATGGATGGAATTTTCTTGACAAGCAGTATAAAAACCAGTATAAATATATTTGTAGGTAGTTTGGGAAAAATATCTCGAAAATAGAATCCAGAGGAGGACATATTAAATGAACAAAGCAGAATTAGTTGCAGCTGTAGCTGACAAGGCTGGATTATCCAAAAAGGATGCGGAGACGACATTAAAAGCATTTACGGATGTTATTGCAGAGGAATTGAAAAAGGGTGAGAAAGTCCAGTTGGTTGGTTTTGGTACATTTGAGGTATCTGAGAGAGCAGAGAGAACTGGAAGAAATCCACAGACAGGAAAAGAGATGGTTATTCCAGCGTCAAAATCGCCAAAATTTAAAGCAGGAAAAGCTTTAAAGGATATGATTAACGCATAGGAAAATCCAAAGAGTAGATAACGAGGGTTGTCGTAAGGCATCCCTCTTTTTTATCATTATGGAATAAATGTTCTTCGGGTGGAATCGCTTTGCGAATTTTTTTATTAGATAGTTTAGATAGGGTGATAGAATATGAGATTAGATAAGTTTTTAAAAGTTTCCCGTTTAATTAAGAGAAGAACGGTAGCAAATGAGGCCTGCGATGCGGGAAGAGTCATGGTGAATGAGAAGGTGGCAAAAGCATCGGCAAATGTAAAACCTGGCGATGTGATAGAAATACAGTTTGGACAAAAGACAGTGAAAGTAGAAGTATTGAGTCTTGCTGAGAGTACGAAAAAGGAAGATGCAAAAGACATGTATCGTTATCTGTAAAAATAGACATAATCGACAAACTCTTTCATATAATATAAGGAGGACATCCAGTCTGGCAGATTAGGAGGAAGTTGGTATGGAAGAGCGCGGTACTGCAAAGTTACATAAAGTGATCATGAATAACCGTAAAAGTGGAAATTTTACCGGGATAAAGGATGTCATTTCCTTTGATCCAAAAGAGATTCTTTTGGAAACAGAGATGGGAATGTTGCAGATTAAAGGGGAAGATCTGCATGTGAGCCGTCTGACTCTGGAAAAGGGTGAAGTAGACATACAGGGGATGGTAATCAGTATGGTTTATTCAGAGATAGAGAGTTATGGCAAGAAAGCAGAAAATTTCTTAGGAAGACTGTTTCGATGATCGCAATCAGTGAAGGAATTCGGCAGGAACTAGTCTTTCTGTTAATATCTATGGCATTGGGAGAGGGCCTGGTAGTTATCTATGATTTCCTGCGCATATTCCGAAGAGTGATTCCCCACAATGTCATATGGATTTCTGTCGAGGATATTGTCTACTGTATTATCTGTGCATTCTTGATTTTTGGTATGATTTTTCAGACAAATGATGGGTTGGTGCGTGGATTTTCGATCGGCGGAATTTGCGTTGGAGTGCTATTTTATAACCACTTTGTCAGTTCTTTTTTTGTGAATCATATTTCGAATATAATTAGGAAGATATTAGAGATTATAAAAAAAGGATTGAAAAAGGTGGCAAAAGCAGTTAGAATGAAAGAACATATTCTATAAAATTGGAGACAAGATCATGAAAACTAGGAAAAGTCGAAGAGGACAACAGAATACGATTGGAAAAGCATGGATTTCGGTGATTGTGGGAACTCTTCTGATTGTCATCTCGTTTCAGATTGTAAAACTTCACGGAAAAGATCAGGACTACTCGGAGAAAGAAAAGTCCTTAAAAGCACAACTGGAAGAGGAAAAGAGCCGTTCAAAAGAGATTCAGGATTATGAGGAATATACAAAGACGCAGAAGTTTGTGGAAGATATCGCGAAAAGTAAATTAGGTCTTGTCTATAATAATGAGATTGTGTTTAAGAAGCAATAGAAATCGGAACAGTGAAAACTGTTTCGGTTTTTTTATGTTATAAAAAATTTCTTTGGATTTCCTATATTATAGAGAGGATGTGTAACTTTGCGCGCGAAACAAGAGCTGTTCTTATATAAAAATCAGAATGTGAAAGTATGTGAAGCGCACTTTTGTTTTTGTATAAGATGAATACATTAAAATGCATCAGGTACCTAAAACTCCATAAATACGGGAA
>JAAVYC010000081.1 GCA_022790905.1 Lachnospiraceae bacterium
ACGCTATGGCAATGCTGTGTGGAAAAAACTTGCGGAACTCGCAGTCTGCGCAGGACTTGAGGAGGAAGGCGAGGATTGGGAACACTTGGCAAAAGCGTTGATCAGCGCAATCGAAGAGAAAAATCGAAAATATAAAATTCCAGACCATATCGATGCGATTCAGGAGGAAGATATCAGGGCTTTGGCAAAATATGCCGATCAAGAGGCCAATCCGCTGTATCCGGTTCCGGTCTTGTGGAATGCAAAAGAGTTAGAAGAGATCTATCGGGAGGTGAAAGGCTGATATGGAGCTAAGAGAGATAGAAAAACGTTTCCATGCACAAAAAGCGTATTTTTTGGATGGAAAGACATTGCCAGTGGCGGCTAGAAAGCGGGCGTTGTGCAAACTGCTTGCAGAAATCGAGACAAAAGAAGATACATTGATTGCCGCTTTAAAACAGGATCTTGGCAAGAGCCGGCCAGAAGGCTATATGTGTGAGCTCGGTCTTGTAAAGAGTGAAATCCGTTATATGCTGCGCCATATCGATCGCTATGCGAGAGAACATCGGGTGCGAACTCCGCTTGCACAGGCGTTGTCCCGCAGTTTTGTAAAGCCTGTACCATATGGAACGGTATTGATTATGAGTCCGTGGAATTACCCGTTGCTCTTAGCTCTCGATCCATTGGTGGATGCGATTGCTGCTGGAAATACAGCGATGATAAAGCCAAGCGCCTATGCGCCGGCGACAGCAGATGTCCTAGAGAAATTGATCTCAGATAGTTTTTTGGAAGAATATGCGACTGTGATAAAAGGCGGCAGGGAAGAAAATGCCAGTCTCTTGGATTTTGAGTTTGACTACATTTTTTTTACCGGCAGTAAAACAGTGGGCAGAGAGGTCATGCAAAAGGCGGCGAAGCGTCTGATACCGGTGACGCTGGAATTGGGCGGAAAAAGTCCCTGTATCGTCGATGAGACTGCCAATATAAGACTTGCGGCAAAAAGAATTGTCTTTGGTAAATTTATCAATTGTGGTCAGACCTGTGTGGCGCCGGACTATATCTATTGTGCGGAAAATATTCGGGAAGAGCTGTTAAAAGAGCTCAGGTATCAGATCAAAAAGCAATACGGCGAAAAGCCTTTGCAGAATTCGAATTACGGGAAAATGATTAATCAAAAACATTTTGATCGAGTCTGTGGACTAATCGAACAGGATCGGGTTGTCTGCGGGGGAGAGACGAATACAGCAGCTTTACAGATTGCGCCAACCGTGATGGATCAGGTTACATGGGAAGATCCTGTTATGAAAGAAGAGATTTTTGGACCGGTGCTTCCCGTGCTGACTTATAAAAATATTTCTGAGGTCGTAAAAAAAGTCAATGAGATGGACGCACCTTTGGCACTCTATATTTTTTCCTCAGACAGAGAAAGAATACGATTTGTGACAGAGAGAATCCGGTTTGGAGGAGGGTGCATCAATGATACCATCATCCATCTTGCCACAAGCGCGATGGGATTTGGAGGCGTCGGTGCAAGCGGTATGGGAGCCTACCACGGCAAAAAAGGGTTTGATACGTTTACCCATGAGAAGAGTATCGTAGATAAAAAGACTTTGATTGACTTGCCGATGCGATATCAGCCGTATACGGCATTTTATGAGAAACTGGTGCGTTTGTTTTTAAAGTAAACCGGTGTTGTTGAATTTTGTCTAAATTTTACGAAAAATAATTAAGATACAACTATGACACATCTTTGTGATAGGATAAGGCATATGTCTATCATAAAGGAGTGTCATTTTTATGTTAAAAATACTAATCGTGGAAGATGATGAAGCTATTGCAAATTTAATATATGTAAACCTGATGAACGAGGGGTATCGTTGTGTTCGCGCGCTGGATGGAGCGGAGGGTGCGGATTATATGGAAAAAGAAGAGTATGATCTGATTCTTTTAGACATTATGTTACCTCGGATAGACGGTTATGAATTGTTAGAATATGTAAAACTTTTGGGAACGCCAGTAATCTTTCTCACTGCAAAAGGGTCCGTGGAGGATAAAATCAAGGGACTTCGGCTTGGAGCAGACGATTATATCGTAAAACCTTTCCAGATAGGAGAACTTTTGGCAAGGGTGGAAGCTGTTTTGAGAAGATATGGAAAGAGTCAAAAAGAATTAAAGGTCGGAGATATTTTTATCAATACACATTCTAGGCAAGTGGAGAAAAACGGGGAACTTGTGGAATTAACGGTAAAGGAATTTGATTTGTTAGTAGAATTAGTTCGGAACAAAAATGTCGTGCTTTCTAGGGATCGCCTCTATGAAAAGGTGTGGGAGGAGCCATTTTTGGGGGAGACTAGAACACTAGATACCCATATTCGGCGCCTTAGGAAAAAATTGGAATTAGAAGAGCAGATTAAAACGGTTTTTCGGATCGGTTATCGTTTGGAGGGATAGAAAATGCGGCTCTATGCAAAGATATTTCTATGTGGAATAGCAATCTTTAGCACGGCATTTTTACTTGCCGGTTACCTGCTTTTAATGGGTGCTTATAAAAATGAATTAGACAGAGAAAGAGAGATTGCTTTAAAACAATATCAATACGATAAGTTTACGGTACAGTCAGAATTGATCTACGAGTGGCAAACTCTGGACAGTAAGTTTGGGGGAGAAGATCGTCAGAGTTATGGGGAGGAGGAATTTTTAGAGAAGAATTCCATCTTTGAGAGTTTGATTGCTAAGTTGGGAGAGGGAACGGCTTTCTATTTAGAGAGGACAAGACCTCTAATCTCAAATTTGCCAGATGGGATTGATGATACGTTAGTTCAGGATTTGGAAGAAAATGCCATTAGTTACCAGTTTCAAAATATAGGAGAGGAGAGCTATCTCTTAACGGGCGGCAAGATTGTACAGGAACAGATTGCTGTCTATATGCTTCGCGTGACGGATATTACGACAATTACAGAGAGACATCAACAATTGACAGAGCAATTTCAAAAAATGTATTTAGCAGCATTGGCTATAAGTATGAGTGTAATGCTGATTTTATCAGCATTTATTACAAAGCCGCTCAAAAAGATAACACTTGTGGCAAAACGGATTGCCCAGGGAGATTATGAGGAGAGAATTCTCTCAAGAGGGAGTGATGAGATCGCGGAACTAATTGAGAGCTTTAATGTGATGGCAGATTCCATTGAAGAGAAAGTGGAAGAGCTGTCAAAAGCGCTGCGCCAAAAAGAAGAATTTGTAGCCAACTTTGCGCATGAGTTAAAGACACCATTGACTTCTGTGATTGGATATGCGGACATGCTCTATCAAAGAGAATTGCCAGGACAAGAGAGAAAAGAGGCGGCCTGGTATATTATGAATGAGGGGATGCGCCTAGAAGCGCTTTCCTTAAAGCTGATGGATTTATTTGTAATGGGTAAAAATCAGTTTCTTTTAGAAGAGATGGAAATAGGGGCGGTTTTAGAAAATGTATTACAGGGTATGGAACCGATTCTGCAGGAAAAGGGAGTGAATTTGATAGTAAAGGCGGATAGCGCCTATATTAAAGTTGAAATTGATTTATTTAAAACATTGATTTGGAATCTGATAGATAACTCCATAAAGGCGGGCAGCAGTAAAATACATATCCTGGGAATTTGCCAAAATAGTCATTATTTAATACAGGTCATAGATAATGGATGTGGGATTCCAGAAAATGAGATTGAAAAGATTACAGAGGCATTTTATATGGTAGATAAATCCAGATCTAGGAAACAGCACGGTGCAGGACTTGGACTTGCGCTGGCAGAGCAGATCGCGAGAATCCATGGCAGTATCTTAAAAATTGAGAGCAGAGAACAGGAAGGAACAATGATTGCTCTGGAACTGTATTGTGAGGGAGAGATGGAAGATGTATAAAAAAGTGATAGGAACAGTGGCTGCATTTTTGGTTTCTCTGTGTATTGCAGGCGGAGGGCTTTATATTTTTCACTTGGTTTTAGAGAGAGAGGGACAAATGTTTTTATCTGAGAGAGGGAGTCTGAAACAAAAATCTTTTTCCGAGGACGGAGAGAGAAAAGGACAGAAAGCGGATGTCAGTTATGAGGATTCCCATGTGGGATTGTCAGAGGAGGAGTTGTATCTGGTCACGAAAAATGAGGAGGACAGTGAGATGCAATATCCCCATGAGCCATATTATGGACAGCTTTCTATGGAAGAAGCGATACAGTCTGGAGAGACATGGTTAAAAGAATTGAAAAAACAAAATCCCAAATTTTCTTTTTTGGTAGACGATGAGAGTTTGAAAGCATCTGCATATCTGTCTAGACCTACTATAGAAGAAGATGGGAGGATAGACAGCGAGCGAATCTTGAGCATTTGGACTTTGGATGTCTATTGTGAAAAAGCAGATGTAATTCTTAAGATCAATGCGGTGACAGGGCAAGTGCTAAGAGCGTATTTTAATATTTATGACAAAGAATTTTTATTGTCGGATGATGAAGAAAAAAACTTATTGAATTACTTGCTTTTGGGACTTGAGATGAAAACAGAACAGAAGATGGAGCGAAGAGAAGATGAGGGATTTACAGTTCGCTTAGGTGATGGCAGGATTTGTGGGATCATAGCCATCCATGATGAGAGAGGTAATTCTTTCGAATATTCAGGTTATGATAAATTGCCCTGTACAGTACAACTATATTTTTCGACAAATTTTACAAGTTAGAAACAACAGAATTACAATTATGGGACATCTCCCTTTTATGATATTAGGCAGAAGATAGAAGGGAGATTTTTATGCAAAAGAATAGGTGCAGGGAAAAAGAGAGAAGATACAGAGAGAGAAAGAGAATTGTTCGGATGAGAAGGACCGGTTTGTTTTTGGCAGTATGCAGTATATTATTGGTAATTGGATCATTTGGGATATGGTCGGTACAGGGAGAGAGGACAACAAAATCAAAGAGTTCAGAGTCGAAAGTGGAACAGGTTTTTCGGATGAGTTCTAAAAAAGAGTATCATGAAGTACAAAGAATTCAGCAGGATTACGAAGAGCTGTTGGTATTAGCGAATAAAGAGAATATGCTTCCACAGAATTATAAGGTAAATCTTCGTAAGATTTGCAATGGCAGACTGGAGGCAGCTGATGTGCTCTGTGACGACCTGACGAAGATGCTTGCCGATGCGAGAGAAGAAGGGTATCAGTATTATATTGCCTCCGCATACAGAACAAGGGAATATCAGCGGAAATTAATCGACCATGATGTCAAAAAACATAGGGGAAAAGGGATGTCATACGAAGAGGCGTTACAAGAAACGTATCGTCAGGTGATGCCGGCGGGATACAGTGAGCATGAGACTGGGCTTGCGTTAGATATCCTCGTGAGTGGCAATTCTAATATGGATCTCACACAGGAGGTATTTCCTGGAAACCAGTGGCTGCGTACCCATTGTGCGGAGTATGGATTCGTCTTGAGATATCCGAAGGAAAAAGAGGAGATAACGGGAATTGATTATGAACCGTGGCATTTCCGATACGTGGGAAAAGAGGCGGCAGAGTATCTCACGAAATATAATCTGACGTTAGAAGAATTCTGGAAAATATATGAAAAGTCAGAAAATCATTCGGGTTTCCCAAAATCTTAATTGACGTGCCGCGTGGATTGGTGTAAAATTCTTTTAAGAGACAAAAACGTGAGAGCGTTTTGGGATACAATGAGGAGGATCAGACATGGCTTTTGGTAGGAGAATCAAAGATGCAGGAATTATTCGTTCATTTTCGGAAATGAAGGAGATGGATTATTCATCGGAGTCATCAGAATTACAAGATGCTTTTGTGAGATTACAAAACGGAAAAAAAGATTTTGAAGATATCATGGAAAAGAACTTGAATGCGGTTATGAGGGTGAGTTCTTTGGATGTCGGAATTGCGGATAGCTCAAAGAAAATGGGCTCAATTACACAAGATGTCTCATCGGCTTCCGGAATTATACATAGTGTGACGACAGAGACCGCATCGATTGCAAGTGAAGTTACGAATGCGCATGAGAACCTTACAAATACGATTATTGAGGCATCGGAAGAGGCCTCAGCAGTATTTAAAAAGATTGAATCCGGTCAGGATGAATTGACAGGAATACGTGAATTGTCAACAAAGACGATTGATACTTCCACTGAGATGAAGTCGGATATGGAAAATCTGCTCGGTATTATTGATCGTATGAATGAGGTTATTGAGGGAATCAATTCCATTTCTTCTCAGACAAATTTACTTGCATTGAATGCGAGTATAGAGGCAGCGAGAGCAGGCGAAGCGGGAAAAGGTTTTGCTGTTGTGGCAGATGAGATTCGCGATCTTGCAGAGCAGACAAAAGAATTGACAGGAAACATGGGAGATTTCGTAGAACATATCGAGGAAGCTTCTAAGAAGAGTTCCCAGAGTGTGACAACGGCGGTCGATGCGCTTGAAGTGATCAACGAGAAGATCAACTCCGTGTGGGAGATCAACGATGTCAATCAAAAGAGTGTGGGGCAGATTTCTGAATCGATCAGTTCACTTGCAGCGGTAAGTGAGGAAATCAGCAGTTCTGTCAACGTACTTGATACACAGATTTCTAGAATGGAAGAGCAGTGTGCGTCACTGGAGGAAAATGCAAAACAATTAGAGATTATCCATGAGAATTTGGATAATGATATCAAGCCGCTCCAAAATATAGAGGAAGATCTGGACAATTCCATGAAAGTTATTGGCAAAATGGGACGTGACGCATTCTATATGTTAAATAACAGTATCTTTGAGAAATGTGTCAGAAATGCGATTGATGCGCATAAAAATTGGCTTGCTACTTTGGAGCGTATGAAGACGCGTCAGTTGGTATTGCCGATCCAGTTAGATGACAAGAAATGTGGATTTGGTCATTTCTATTATTCGATGGATCCGAAAAATGAGGAGATCCGAAAAGTCTGGGATGGAATCAAAGATAAGCACAGAAGATTCCATAGCTATGGTACGAAGATGGTGCAGGCGTTGTTCAATGAGGATTATGCGCAGACAGAGCAGATCTATCTCGAAGCAGATAATTTTTCAAGAGAGCTAATCAGTGATTTTGAGAAAATGCTCAGCATTACAGAAAAACTCACACGAGAGGGAATCAAAGTGTTTGCATAAGATAAGAATAGTGTAGAAGGAGATGTCAAAGACATCTCCTTTTTTATGTAGGAAATGCGCAATTCTTTCATGAATGAGAGGATAAGAGCGATAATGTGGACTTCCCCACTTTGCTCCCTTTACAGAAAAAGGAAATGCGATTATACTATATTAGGATTGAAATAGTAAGGATAGCGGATCAAAAAGTTTTAAAGAAGAGGGCAATATGAAAAAAAGCGAGGAACGACGAATTTTAAAATGGGATAAATTGGATAATACAGCGAATCTCTTTCCGGTGATTGCAGGAGAAGAGATGTCAAATGTGTACCGGATCAGTGTCTTATTAAAAGAGGAGATACAGCAGAATCTATTACAGCAGGCGCTGGATATCATACTGCCGAAATTTGAGTTGTTTCATGTGCGGCTTAGGCAAGGGATTTTTTGGTACTATTTTGAGGAGAATGTAAAACGTGCGCCCCGCGTATTGGAGGAGGCAAATTATCCCTGTCGTTTTATTGTACAGAATAAAAATCGAAGCTATCTGTTCCGTGTTTCTTATTATAAATGCAGAATTAATCTAGAAGTCTTTCATGTGTTGACGGATGGGATGGGTGGAATTAATTTTTTAAAAGAGTTGACCTATCAGTATTTGCGGCTGTCGCATCCGGATTTGCGAGATCTGATAGGAGGAGATGAACTCAGCAGTGATACCTCTCTTAACACGGAAGATAGTTTTTTGAAAAATTATAGAAAAAGTCATCAAAAAAGTTATAAGACACAGAAGGCATTTCTTTTAAAAGGAGAAAAATTTAGGACACCGAAATTTGGCGTAGTTCACGGGTATTTGAATATTCCGCAGTTGAAGGCTGTCTGTAAAAAAAGAAATGTGAGTATCAATGAGTATTTGGTCGCTGTTTTTGCATGGGGAGTTTATCTAGAATGTATGCATGGTATGCCGGGGAAAAAACCGATTCGGATTGCTGTTCCGGTAAATTTGCGTCCGTTTTTCGATTCTGTGACGACGAAGAATTTTTTTGCCGTTGTCTCTGCAGAATTTAAAGTGGTCAAAAAGAGCTATACGTTTGAGGAAGTTTTAGAGATCGTGAAAGCCAGTCTGAGGGAACAGATCACGAAAGAACATTTAGAGGAAATTTTTTCCTATAATGTTTCCAATGAAAAGGTATTGATTGCGAGAGCCGTACCGTTGATACTAAAAAAAATAGCGATTCGTTCTGTCTATACATCGGCCGCTTTAGCGAATACTTCTACGGTGACAAATATTGGAAATATTTCTGTGAAAGAGGAGTATGAGCCCTATGTGGAAGGGTTTCACGCATATTTGGCAATGTCCAAAGGACAGGGCCTGAAAGGAACAATTTGCTCTTATCAAGATACGTTAGTGTTTACATTTAGTTTTATCTTAAAGGATACATCCATTCAAAAAGCATTTTTCCGCAAGCTTGCGGAAGATGGGCTGGATGTGTCGATCGAGACCAATGGGGTGTGTTATGAGTAAATGCAGGAATTGTAAAATTGAAGTTTTAGATCACACGGCAGTCTGCCCGCTCTGCCGCTGTGTCTTAGAACAAAGTGAAAAAGAGCCGTTGGAGAGATATCCGAACGTGCGGATTCGGGAGAAGAAAATTGCATTGATTGTCCGGATTTATATGTTTGTTGCCATTGCGATAGAGATATTGCTGATTTTTATCAACAGGAAGCAGGCAAACGGAGTCTGGTGGAGTCTGATTGTAGCGGGGGTCTTTGTATATATCTATCTTATTTTGAGGATCGGTATTCAGGATGATCGGGGTTATCGCAGTAAAATGATCTTGTTGACGGTATTTGCAATGGCGCTGCTCTATTTGATTGACAGGGTGGCAGGCTATCAGGGGTGGTCGTTGAACTATGTGCTTCCCTCGGGAGTGATTTTGCTCAATCTTGCAATCATGGTTTTGATGATCGTCAATTGGAGGAATTGGCCGAGTTATCTGCTATTTCAGCTCTTTTGCATTCTATGCAGTCTGTTCCCGATATTTTTGTGGAAGAGAGGATACATCACGAAGCCTTTTTTGAGTGAGATTGCGCTTGCAATTTCTCTGATGTTTTTTTTGGGTACGGTAATAATCGGGGGAAGAAAGGCAAAGGAGGAGCTTGAGAGAAGATTCCACGTATAAAAACAGACAGATCTGACATGGAAATGGATCTGCATTGAGATGAGGAAGTTATGGCAGAGAGTATTAGAGGAAAAGTAATCAGGGATTTAATCGGAAGATTTTCAAATGATTTGCGGATTGGGAGAAAGATAAAGAGCGGAGAGCTTCGGAAAAAAATCGTAGAACTTGAGCCGGAATGGAAATGTCCGGAGCATCTCACCAATTCTGTCATTGAAATGAAAGAATTTACTATGGAATATTTGGAACCAATTGCCAGAAAACGAAATCGGGTGATTCTGCAATTGCATGGAGGAGGGTATATTGCACAGATGAGAAATGCTTATCGTTCCTTTGCAGCACTCTACAGCGAACTTTGGGAAGGGTGTTCTGTCTTGACGATCGATTATCGGGTTGCTCCAGAACACCCATATCCGGCAGCATTAGAAGATGCCTGCGCAGCGTGGGACTGGCTTTTAGAGCAGGGTTATCGAGAATCAGAGATTGTAGTAGCGGGCGATTCCGCGGGAGGCGGTCTGGCATTTGCGCTCTGTCTGTGGCTGAAAAATCATCGTAAAATGTTACCCGCAGGTATTATTGCGATGTCGCCGTGGACAGATCTTACAATCAGTGGAGAATCGATTGAGACAAACTTTGAGAGGGATCCGCTATTTGGAAAGACGAAGGATAGTCTTTTGTATAATAAGGATTATTTAGGCGGTCATGATCCAAAAAATGAGTATATATCACCGCTTTTTGGAGAATATGAAGGATTTCCTCCGATACTGATCCAGGCA
The DNA here is from genome assembly GCA_022790905.1 of Lachnospiraceae bacterium. Taxonomy (GTDB): domain Bacteria; phylum Bacillota; class Clostridia; order Lachnospirales; family Lachnospiraceae; genus Maccoyibacter. The sequence goes on from JAAVYC010000081.1 coordinate 10,050, forward strand.
GGCTCCTACGAGATGCTTTTAAGTGATTCGACGCGAGTGGCGCAAAAAGCGAA